>JARFQH010000019.1 GCA_029287875.1 Desulfobacteraceae bacterium
TTCGATTTCAGCCCGGCGCCTTATTTCCTTCATATCGATGAAATCGATGACGATCAGACCGCCGAGGTCCCGCAATCTCAATTGACGGGTAATTTCTTCAGCGGCTTCCAAGTTGGTCTGAAAGGCCGTCTCCTCGATCGACTTTTTCTGGGTCGCTTTGCCGGAATTGACATCGATGGCCACCAGGGCTTCGGTTTGCTCGATAACGATGGAACCACCGGACACAAGCGGTACCCGGTTGTCGAAAATCGAAGCGATCTGATTTTCGAGCTGGAATTTTGTAAACAGCGGTCGGTCGCCCTTGTAGAGTTTTACGATTTTCAATTGCTTGGGGGAGATGATCTTGATGAAATTTTTGACCTCATAGAACACCGGCGCATCGTCGATCAAAATTTCCGTGATATCGGCGTTGAAAGAATCACGGATGGAGCGCAATACCAGGTTGCGTTCCTTGTAGAGTAGGGCCGGGGCCTGTTCCTGACCGACGCTGGTCTTGATGTTCTCCCAAAGGCGCATCAGGTAGTTGAGATCTTTGCTGAGTTGGGTTTTGTTGCAGTCCGCACCGGCCGTGCGCACGATCACGCCGAAACCCTCCGGCAGTTTGAGACTGTTTATAATCTCTTTGAGTCGCTGGCGTTCCTCTTCATCTTCGATCTTGCGGGATATGCCGCGGGAGTCGCTGCCCGGCATCAGTACCAGGTAACGTCCCGGCAGGGAAATGAAAGTGCTCAGCATCGCCCCTTTCTGGGCAATCGGGTCCTTGGTGATCTGGACGAGAACCTCCTGGCCTCTTTTCACGATAGTGTTCAGGGACAGGTCTCCGTTGGGGCTGTCATGAAAATAATCTCGGTGGATGTCGTTTTTCTGCAGAAACCCGTGACGTTCGGCGCCGTAGTCGACAAAAACCGCCTGAAGACTGGGTTCGAGGCGGGTGATGATCCCTTTGTACATATTGCCTTGGGTTATTTCCCGCGAAGCGCTTTCAATGTGAAACTCCTCCAGCTTGCTGTCGGTAACCTTCGCGATCCGGCATTCTTCGTGGTCAACGGCGTTTATCAGAATTTTGCTGTTCATTGATGTCTCGTTACCCTGCATGATCGTTTATCTGCGTCAATTTCCGGATTGTGGGGGGCGGCATACGGATTGGATATCAGCCTTCCCGTTGCGATGGTTGGGGGAAAACATACCGCGACGGGTCTGTGCACGTACCCCCAAAACCAGGCGCCATAAATGGCATATCGCCGGAACAGGTTAAATTTTTAAATTGCCAGATTATGAAATTGCAGCGGACAAGTCAATCGAATTTTAAGGAATAATATGCGGCTCAACCTTGATATTTGGCCTATATTGTGGCATGAAACAACACTGATCGATTGGCGGATAGGCGCCTCGGTCGATGCGCGGCATGTGAGGGCTCACTAAAAAATAACATCACCTTCTGCGCTAAAGTACCTTTTGCCGTTTTTGCTGATGCGAGGAAACGTTACATGTTAGATGAAAAATACAACCCGCAAACCATTGAGGCCAAGTGGCAAAAATACTGGGCCGATAACCGTCTGTTTAGAGCAAAGGAAGAACCCCAACGGAAGAAATACTACCTGTTGGAAATGTTTCCTTATCCTTCCGGTAAGATCCACATGGGCCACGTGCGCAACTACACTATCGGTGATGTCGTGGCCCGCTACATGCGGATGCGCGGTTACAACGTGCTGCATCCCATGGGATGGGATGCCTTCGGCATGCCGGCTGAAAATGCCGCTATCGCCAATAAGAGCCACCCGGCCCGCTGGACCTATGATAATATCGCCACCATGCGCAAACAATTGAAACGCATGGGATTCAGCTACGACTGGGACCGTGAGATCGCCACCTGCACGCCGGAGTATTATCGTTGGGAGCAATGGCTGTTCTTGAAGATGTACGCGCGCGGTATGGCCTACCGTAAGGAGTCTTTCGTCAACTGGTGCGACCCCTGTCAGACGGTGCTGGCCAACGAGCAGGTGGAGGCCGGTTTGTGCTGGCGCTGCGGTAAGCCCGTACGACAGAAAAAGCTCTGGCAGTGGTTTTTCCGCGTGACCGATTATGCCGATGATCTTCTGCTCTACTGCGATCGACTCCCGGGATGGCCGGAAAAAGTCATCACGATGCAAAAGAACTGGATCGGCAAGAGCGTTGGCGCCGAAATACGATTTGAAATCGAAAATCCGGTCGATGAGAAAAAGCGCGGCATTGCCGTCTTCACGACCCGGCCGGATACAGTTTTCGGGGCGACCTTCATGGTCCTGGCACCCGAACACCCGCTGGTGATCACGCTTTCTCAAAACACGCCTCAAGAGCAGGCAGTGGCTGAATTTGTCGATCGGATGGCGCTTCAGGACCGGTCCGCCAAGACAGTGGAAAGCTACGAAAAGGAGGGGGTCTTTACGGGCGCCTATTGCCTCAATCCTATGACCCGGATGCGGATGCCGGTTTTTACCGCCAACTTTGCCTTGATGGAATACGGTACCGGCGCGGTTATGTCCGTACCGGCACACGATCAGCGCGATTTCGAATTTGCCAAAAAATACGGGTTGGAGATCATTGTGGTGGTCAAGCCCCTCGATAGCGAGCTTGACGAAGACAGCATGTCCGAAGCCTACGTCGGTGATGGTATCCTGGTCAACTCGGGACCCTTCGACGGGATGGGAAACAAAAGAGCCCAGAACGAGATTGCCAAATATCTCGAAGAGCACCGGATCGGCAAAAAGACGGTCAGTTTTCGTCTGCGGGA
>JARFQH010000035.1 GCA_029287875.1 Desulfobacteraceae bacterium
CCTCGGCACATCCCCACAAGAGGGCAGCCAGCAATACGATCCCAAAAACCCGTCTCAGATTCGTTCGGTTACGCGTCAGCGTCTTTTTCACTGGCATTATAATTTTCTCCTTAAATCATAGTTGCTTTGGGCTTTTTTCCCGGATGCGTGAAATCTCTGACATCAAATCAATCTGAATCTGCTGAATCTCGACCAATCGCTCCCATTGGTGCGATAAAAGGTGGATACTTATTTTCACCGAGAATTTCTGTCACCCACCCGCACGGATACCGTGCTCTTCTCGATACGCTGCACGCGCAGCGCTATTTCGCATACGTCATGATAAAATCCGCTATCGACTTGCGGTCTGCATCGGAGAGTTGCTTGGTTTTTTCTATGTGTCGCTTCATCATTCCCGCCTTATCGGGTTTGACGATCGCCTCGGCCTCCCCGTTCAGGTAACGCGTCAACTGGTCCTCCTTACCCTGATACATTTGTGCAATCTCCGTCAGCGACGGGTTCACCTTGGAGGAGCCTTCAGGTCGGTGGCAGGCCGTACACCCCTGAGATTTGAAAAGAGCTTCCCCTTGCTCGGCTGCAAGGGCCGGTGCGGTAAAACAAAAGACGGCAATAAAAATCACGATGACCTTTTTCATCTTACACTCTCCTTATTTACGTTCTTCGTAAACATCCCGGATCCGATCCTGCAAAAAAATGTGGTCGAATTCTCTCCTCTCGGCCGACGCGTACCATTGGGAAGCCGTTTCGCGGCAAGCGGCACAGGCCTTGCGGGGGATGTGAACCGCCAAAATACGAATCCCGCGGCTGGAAGATGAATCGATGCGCAGCGCCCCGGCACAATCGCTGCAGACGCGCACGGTTTCTTTCTGGGACTCGTGAATCATGTCGGTGTCATAAAAGATGTTTCGGTTGCGATGGTCAAGCGTTTTCTCATTCAGGGCCTGCAAGCGTTTGGTTTCTCGCTGGTCCCAGAGCCCCCGCACCGCTTCGCAGACCGCTTCGATGTGACGCGTCACTTCGGATCGCTGGCGGAGCCGCTGTGGATCGTAATCCGGTTCCCTCACTTTGCTGTAATCGATGCCGGCCATGGCCAGGATGATGCCGACATTGACATACGGCAGCGCTCCTTCGATGGCATACCCGCCTTCGAGCACCGCGATGTCGGGCTGCAGAAGGCTTGTCAGAGCGGCGTATCCCTGGGCGCAAAAGTTCATGTTGGTGATGGGGTCCGAATAGTGGTTGTCCTGGCCGGCTGAGTTGACAATGATCTGGGGTTTGAAGTCGGCCAGGATCGGCAGGACTGCGTTTTTCAATGTGTATAGAATCCCTTCTGCCGATGTATGCGGCGGCAGGGGAATGTTGACGGTCGTGCCGAGTGCGTTCGGGCCGCCCTGCTCGTTGGGGAATCCCGAGCCGGGATAGAGCGTGCGGCCGTCCTGGTGGATGGAAATAAAGAGTGTGTCGGGATCGTGCCAGTATATGTCCTGGGTGCCGTCACCATGATGGCAGTCGGTGTCCACGATGGCAACCCGGTCGACCCGGTAGGCCCGACGCAGATATTCGATCATGACGGCTTCGATGTTGATGTTGCAGAATCCCCTGGCGCCGTGAACCACCCGCATGGCATGGTGTCCGGGCGGGCGGACCAGGGCGAAGCCCTTGTCGACCGTTTTTTCCAGTACCGCTATGCCGATGGTCTTGGCGCCGCCGGCACTGATAAAGTGGGATTCGGTGGTGACGCGCCACACATCCGGCACACAAAAGTGCACCCGCTGAATGTCTTTTACGGTCGCCAAGTCCGGCTTGAACTCCAGGATGCCGTCGATATCGAACAGCCCCTCTTCCAGCACCTGGTCCTGTGTGTAGAGCAACCGTTCTTCCCGTTCGGGATGGGTCGGGCTGATGGCCCAGTCGAAAGCCGGAAAAAATACCAGACCGATCTTATGCTTGGCTTTTAACATTAGTCCCTTTTAGGCTCTCACGGCCCTTTTATAGGCCTTAAGCCTAACTCTACTACGGTTCATGAAAATTTAGCGGTCCATCGTTCGTAATCGCGTATCAACCCCGGCTTGACCTGTACTTTAACCCTCAAATTTTTCCCGGTGGTCAAGAACCCGCGCACCATGTTGAACTGCAAGTCTTCCAGGACTTCCATTTCCAGGTCTTCATCGAGCGCCCCCATCTGCAAAGCTTTCATTTTGAGCAGTCGGTAAGCCTGGTCGATGGCGTCATGGCCGGAGAAATCCTGATCGACCATCTCGCTGTAATTTTCTTCCGGTGCCCTGATGATGCCGAGTTGGGTATCGGCAAAAACCATTACTTCACAGGTTGTACGCGCCAGGGCCGCGCCGACGGCGTTGGCCACCTGCCAGCGGGGTACCAACTGCACACGGCTGCCGGAAAGCGCTTCGATACGTCGGGCAAAATAGGGCGCAGGCCCGCCGAGAATCAAGAAAACCTTTGGATTGACCTTGTCCCCCTGCTGAAGGTCTTGGACCGTATACACCGGCCGATTGTTGATGCGATCGATCAACTCCCGTGCTTCCGACAGAATTCTATGACAGGCATGGTCGAAAACGCGCCGGGCGGCATCTTCGACCGAAAGACCAAGATCTTGGGCCACAGCGGTCATCCCGCGAAAGGCCGCTTCTCGATCGCCCCCAGTCATCTCTCCCAGAACGAACAGGGCATCGGTGGGGGTAGGATTCGAGCCGCCGAAGGCCATGGCCGGCCCTTCTCTTTCGGGCCCGATTATCAACTCGTCGTCGCTGACTTTCACCGAACTGTCGCCCCCTATCCCGATCGAACGCGTTTCCAGAGAACGAATCAGGGTCCGAAAACCGCCCAACCGCACACCGATCGGGTGCAAGAGCGGAATTCGGTTGCGAATAATCGCCATGTCCGTGGTGGTCCCACCGATATCCATCACCATTGCATCCGTGTCGATCGGAGCGAAGCCCACTGCCCCCATGACACTGGCGGCCGGACCGGAAAGGATGGTTTGGCCGGGAAATTCCATCGAAGCTTCCAGGTTCATCGTGCCGCCGTCAGCCTTCAATATGTATAATGGAACGTTAAGACCCTTTTGAAACAGAGATTTTTTGACGGCATCGAAAAAAGACCTGTGGATCGGATAGACGGCGGCGTTTAGATAGGTCGTCGCCACCCGGCGCGAGAAGTTCAGATTTCCTGAGACCTGATGCCCCATGAACAATCGCTCGAAATGGTCTTTCAGGATTCTGTAAATCCGGATTTCATGCTGGGGATCGCGTACAGAAAATTTACCGACGATCCCGACGTTCCGAATCCCTTCGGCTTTGAAGCCACCGGCCACTTTCTGGATTTCGTTTTCCGAAATAGGGGCGACTTCACGACCACGATGATCGATGGAACCGCCTACCGCAAAATAATGCAAATTGGTGCGATAAAATTCTGGATCGACTCCGGGGCCACTTGAAACGATCATGCCGACGGGGTGAAGCTTCTTCTGGGCAATGGCGTTTGTCGTGAGCGTCGTGCTGAGAACGATGCGACGGATTTGATGCGGATCAATGCCGGCTATGATGGTTTCAAGGCCCGCGAGAACGGTCTTGAAAAGGTTCTCCGGATCGGTGGGAACCTTGATTTCCCTCACCAGACCCGAATCCCCCAGAAGCACGACGTCGGTGTGCGTGCCGCCGACATCCAGTCCGATAATCATGTGTCAATCCAGGTGTTGGGAGAACGGTTGGGCAACGCTACCGCTTCGGTTTGTCCACTCGCCATTTGTAAAGACATTTTTCCGACATTCCGGTTCCGAACGGCGCTATCGACCGCGAAATCCGTATACCTATTCGTTTTTTCTTCGCTGCAAACTTTTATAGGCTTCGGTCAATTTGATGAACTGTGGTGCCTGACCGCCCTGATCCGGATGTAGGTCCCGGGCTCGGCGCCGGTAGAGCCGAGCCAGCTCTCTTCGACTCATTTTCATCAGAGTTTCTTCACTCTTGCCGAATATGCGGCAAGCCGTTTCCATCGATATCGCCGGGTGTGGAACCGGCGGTCGATAGTTGCGTCGGTTGTTCATAAAACTGCGGATATATTCATCCATAAAGTTCCGGGGTTCGTAGTCGAAATCGAAAAACATAATTGCGTAGCGGATCAGATATTCGTTCAATCCGCCGAACGGATCGACACCAGCCCAGAATTCCGCGTCTTCGTTGAGTTTGCAGATTTCGCTGATAAAGTGGGCATCAACCTGAGATTGATCCAGAAAGTCCGGGACGGATTTCGCGTAAGATTCGGTAAAAAAATCCTGTAAGTTGAAGACGGCGTAAACGTAGGTTTTGACCTCTCTGGCTCGCAGGCTCCGCTCCATATCGATAAACTGCTGCTCGAGTTCATCACGCGACTTGTTGCTCAGTATCTTGAACATTTTGGCAGGGACGGCATCGATGCGGCTCAGGTTTTTTTGACCGGTTTTTAGAAAAATAAGCCGACGCCTGTCGAAGATATGACGGTTGTCGTCGTAAGCATCGACCGGCGGACGCTTCGCTTGTCTGGAGCGAAATTCTCTGCGACGAAAAGGTTCCAGCTTGATTCGGATATCAGGATCGAGAAACGCCCAGAAGATGTCGTCCAACTGATCTCCGGTGGGGGTCGAGCCGAAGGCCGCCAGGCTCTCCTCTACGATCTCGTCGATATAGTAGGCATTTCCGCCTGGATATCTGATAAAACGCGTGGGGTCGGTTCCCAAGTCAAACAAGTTTCGGCTGTGAAGGTAACCGTTGTGAAGATATGATTCCCTTATAAAGTAGTGGAGTCTACCCTTGATATGTTTTCTGGCCAAGTACAAATAAAGATCCTTTAAGGCACCACATTGAATGCCACGCGATCCAGCATGTTGGCACCGGCATCAAGAACGTCAACATGCCAGGGTCCGACGTCGTTTGGTCGCAAACGCTTCGAGCTGTAAGTGCGCCACGGACTACCGCCCACCGACAAGGTGACGCGGTCTCTTTCGGTACCGTCGAAATACCAGACATGGGTGATTTCAGTCGGATGACGGGCCCCGACGATTTTGGTAAAGCAAAAAATTTTGCCGACGGACGTCGCAAAACTGTTCCCGGCATCGACCGGAACACGATTTACGACGTTCTTGCAAATGACGGTCTGTTCCACCGTCAATCCCTGGGCATCGGCCTGTTTCACGCTGCCGGACGATAAAATAACCATTACTGCCACAACCGCAGCCGAAAAATGAAATCGGACCAATCGAACGTTCATTTTATCAATCTCCCTCCGCTGAGGGTTCACGAAAAAATAAGTTCGCAATTTTGGGCGTAGCGGCGCCAGGCCGGCAAGACACGAATACGCAGGAATATCTGGATATTCCAAGTTTTCGCAACCCAGCCTGACGGGATGCATCGGCGTCCAAACTGTGACGTTATTTTTGAGTGAACCCTGATAGGGTAAGTGGACAGAATCCTGATCCAAAAGTCAAGCAAAGAAAACAAAAAAAATAGAGCCCGATGCGGCCGCCAACACCACGGCCGATGCCTGGATCGGAAGCCAACTGGTGTCCTACGGTAATCCGTTATTGGACTGTCTGAAGTCTGAAGAATATCGATTGAGAGGGGACAGCAGGCTGGATATGGCAACGATTACGGCCGGTCATGCCGGTTACCGCTGCTGGAGGATTTGATCGATTTGAGCCGTTAGTTCTTTAATATTGAACGGTTTTTGAATAAACCCGTTACAGCCGCTTTTCATGATCTCCGAGGCTTCGCCGGAAAGGCTGTAACCACTTGACAAAAGGACCTTAACTTCCGAGTTGCATTGCTTGAGCCGGTCGTATACGTCCCGCCCT
>JARFQH010000040.1 GCA_029287875.1 Desulfobacteraceae bacterium
TCTGTGTCGGCCGACCCGAGGTCATCTATCGCCACGACGGCAACCTGAAGCTCGAGCCGATCGAACGGCTGCTGGTCGACTGCGAGGAGCGCTTCCTCGGCGTGGTCACTGAAAAACTGTCATTGCGCAAGGGCAAGATGACCAAATTGGTCAACAACGGCAAAGGCCGGGTTCGAATCGAGTTCTCGGTGCCCGCCCGCGCCTTGATCGGGTACCGCGACGAATTTTTGACAGACACCCGCGGTACCGGCATCATGCACGCTCTCTTTGACGGCTACGAACCCTTCCGGGGGGAGTGCCCCAGCCGGTTTACCGGCTCTATCGTGGCCGACCGCACCGGTACTGCCGTTCCGTATGCACTGTTCAATCTTGAACCCCGCGGCCGCCTCTTCGTTGTGCCGGGGGATCCGGTTTACGAGGGCATGATCGTGGGCGAGCACAATCGCGGCGAAGACATCGACGTCAACCCCTGCAAGGAAAAGAAACTTTCCAACATGCGGGCCGCCGGCAAGGATGAAAACGTCATCCTGTCACCGATCAAACCACCGACCCTCGAACAGGCCATCAGCTTTATCCGCGAAGATGAACTGGTGGAGGTGACCCCCCGGGCGGTGCGTATGCGCAAAGCCGTGCTGTCGGCCCAGAAGCGTCACATGCAGCGCGGTTCCAGAGGCAAGAACAAAAGGGCGGCCTAGCGTCAAAAAATGAAAACGATACCGGTGAACATTCTCAAAGAAGTACTCAAAAACGAGGTTTTTCCCGCTCTGGGATGCACTGAACCGATAGCGGTAGCCTATGCCGCCAGTGTTGCCGCCAACGAAATCGACGGCGACCTCGAAAAGATCATCATCACCGTCGATCCGGGGGTTTATAAAAACGGCATGGCTTTCACAGTGCCCAACACCAACGGGCAGAGGGGCAATCTGATTGCCGGAGTTCTCGGTGCACTGGTCAAAAAGCCGGAACTCAAAATGGAGATCCTTCAAGGCGTTCAAAAGAAGATGGTCCGTCGGGCAGCCGACATGATCAGGGCCGGAAAGGCGACCATACTCTATGATCCGACCCGGACCGACCTTTACATCGATGTCCGGATCAAAACCCACGGCGATTCAGCCAGGGTCGTGATCGAACATGGGCACACCAACCTCGTGCGGTTGGAAAAGAATGAACGGACGGTTTTCGACGCGAAATCGAAAGGTCGCTCTAAAACCGGGATGGCCAAGGTCGATGATACGATGCTGGCGATCATGAAGAAAAAGACGCCTTGAAAGAAAAAAACGGCGCATCGACCATTCGGTGCGCCGTGCCGGCGATACGGCCGGGATGATTATTGGGCCAGCTTGGCGGCAATAGCGGCCACGTGTTTACCCTGAAAGCGGGCACCGGCCAGTTCATTTTCGGTCGGCGTCCTTTCACCTTGGGTGCCCGCGATCGTGGTCGCTCCGTATGGCGAGCAGCCGGTGATTTCATCGTTTCGCATCTGTCCCTGAAAAGCATACGGCAACCCGACTACGACCAGGCCCTGGTGCAGCAGCGTGATGTGGAAGGAGAGCAGGGTGGATTCCTGGCCACCGTGCTGCGTGGCCGTGCTGGCGAAAACGCTGCCGACCTTGCCCACCAAGGCACCCTGAGACCAAAGCTGTCCCGTGGCGTCCAAGAACTGCCGCATCTGCCCGCACATATTGCCGAACCGGGTGGGTGTGCCGAAAATAATGGCATCAGCCGACGCCAGTTCGTCGACCTTGCATACCGGAATGTCGGCAAACGCTTTTTGGGCGTCAACCGCACCCATTTTCTGGAGAACATCCTCTGGCAATGTCTCCGGCACACGCCGCAACTCGACCCGCGCGCCGGCGACTTCTTTGACGCCCTCCGCGACCGCTTGCGCCATCTTGAAAACGTGGCCATAGGTTGAATAAAAAACGATTAAGACTTTCATCGGCGTTACCTCCTTTAAACCGCATTGACCGTCAGCATCAGTATTAAACAGGCTTTCGGCTAAAATGCCCGACCGCTTGTCATCTGCGAATTTGTACCGGTTTGTTCATTGGGTACGAGAATAAGGTGGGCGCCTCCGCCCGGATTACAGGTTTCGAATTGCGGCTGATACTCGCCGCTAACGCGCTCTGAGCCCAGACCAGTCCAGAATACAAATTAAGGGTGCCCAAAACTATAAATTAAGGCCTTTAGTACAATAGTTTCACTTACTCGGCTGTCAAGTTCATATCTTGAAAACGGCGTGCTTGAGAGAGTACGAATCGGCGGTTCGTATGATTGACGTCGATGTGCGGTTACTTAAGAAATGCGGGAAATTGAGAATTTCGGGGCCGTGATCGACAACACTCTTTGCGAGATATCGAAGAGGGTGTCGACAGCATCCGCGATTTAGGGTTCGCTCAAAAATAACGTTACATTCTGGACGCTGATGCATTCCGTCCGGCTGCCGGTGCAAAATCTCGGAATATCAAGATATTCCTGCGATTTTACGCATTGACGGCCGGGCGCCTCAACGCCCTAAATCACCAACTTATTTTTTCGCGAGCCCTTAAACTGGAACCTGCCGCAGCGGCTTTAGAGGGTTGGGGGTCGATTCGAGCCCGTCTTTTACCAGCGACATCAATTGGCGTTTGTAGCCGTGTGCTTTGCTTAAAAAGTTGGTGCACTCCTCACAAAATGTCTGACCGCGCCCATCGATGATCGCCCGGACGTATCCACGATATCCGAATTTGTTGATCTCGCCTTTGCTCATTGGACACAGGGCCCCATCGCTGGCCACCTTGTAGGAGGCATGATCGGTCAAACCGAAATTATGTCCCACTTCATGCAACGAAACCTTTAACGTCCTGGCAATCAGTACATTATAATCTATTTCAGAGTCGATGGATTCGGGACTGAGCTTTTTAATCGATACCACGGCCGTATCATTGCGGGGGTTTTTACCACCAAATATAGAGTTGTAAAACTCATCCTCGTCATCGGTTTTTAAATCCGCAGCAGTTATACCCAGGGTGTGCCCGCCATATTCCTCATTCAGAATCATCGTCAAAAGGTACGCATCGATACGATCGATCGCCGGTGCCTCATGATGTGACAGCCGAAACTCATCGATCATCCCGCTAAAAGATTCCAGGATTTTGTTGCCAATTTCTTTGAGGCTGCTGAAGGAAATAAAATTTCCCAAACGCACGATATTTATTTTAGATGTTTTTTTCGCCATTTTGGCAGCACACTCGTATGAGGTTATCGGACGATATATAATGATTATATAATATTAGAATATCATCCGTCTGTCAATTTTCGGTTGTTATCAGGACCTAACGCCGATGTCGTCAGGTAAGGCGCTTTTTATCATTTGTAAACGATCACAGGGTTGCAAAGTCCGATGCGCTTCAAGCCATCTAATTGTAAGCGTTTACAGGGTGCCGCAGATGTAAGGCGTCGGGCGCGCAGACGTACTTTTGTACTTCAAGTACCCGACAATAAAGCAGATGCGGTGCCCTGTGAACGCTTACCGGCATTTTACGAACGGTTTTTATCATGAAGGACTTTTATTTTGGTGTCGATCAGTTGTTCGTGGGAGAGGCGCAGTATATTGGCCAGCTTGTGTATCAGGTGATTCTCAAACTTGTCCAATTTTCCGTCAACATAGACAATTCGCCATAGTATTTCGATGATGTCGATCTTTTCCTCGGTCGAGTAATTTTCGTTTATGAGTCTGGCGAAATGCCAGTAGTCGATGCTCCCTTCCAATTCCTCTTCGGCGGCCGCGACCAACTCATTGGCGTGTTCGGAAGACAGACCGTATTTCTCCTTGAGGATCGCGAGAATTTTTTCCATTTCTTCGCGTGTGAATGTCTCGTCGATTTTGGCCATCTCGAGAAAAAGAGCACAGGTCGCGATCCGGGCGTCGTGCTCGGTTGCATGACCTTCCAGTTTAACAGTATCTGCAGTGATTTTGCTGAAAAATCGTTTGACGATATCGCGCATTCTTGTTTTCCATTTTGAAGGATCAAACCATTTCCGGAAACATAAGGTCAAATTCGAAAAATCTGAAGAATGCCCCGTTATTTTCCGACTTGAAGGCTCACCGGGAGCGGGTTACACCCGTCCGGTCGCAGCAACGCCGGATGCTGCACTCGCTGCAAAGGGGCGAGATGGGTTTGCAGATATTCTGGCCAAAGGCCACCAGAAAATCATTGATGGTCAGCCAATAACGCCGGGGAAGTTTCTGCCGCAGAGCCATTTCCGTCTGTTCCGGCGTTTTCGTTTGAACGTATCCCCAACGGTTGGTGATCCGGTGAACATGGGTGTCAACGCAGATGCCAGGCTTGCCGAACCCGAGGGTGAAGACCAGATTTGCGGTTTTACGGCCCACACCGGGTAGTTTCATCAATTCGTCCAGGTCGTCGGGTACCCTGCCGTCGTATTCGGACAAGAGAATTCGACAAATCTCTTTAATGTTTTTGGACTTGGTTTTATAGAATCCCACCGGGTATATATTCTTTTCGATGGTCGCAACAGGCAGGCCGACCATCGTCTGCGGCTCTCGGGCCAGCTGAAACAACCGCTCGCTGGCGGCATAGGTCGTCTTGTCCTGCGTCCTCAAGGACAGCAGGCACGATATGAGCACGGTGAAAGGCGTTGCCGCGTAATGGCCGACTGCCGGCAGGCGCCACTTTTGAACCGCCTCTTTCAGGATTCGAATAACGGCATGAATCTCTCGATCGCGCATAACTCTGAAACCATCGATCCGGACCCCCAAAATCGAGGCCCTGAAATCCTCAAGCCGGTCTGTTTCGCATTAGGAATTCTCGGAGAAAAAAATAATCCTATCGATTGCCGCCGGGTAAAAATCTACAGAGAACAGCTGATTTCGCACGGGTCATATTTTGCAAACCGAGAAAAAGGGCAGCCCATTTTGCACGCGAATTTACGTACTGGACCTGGGAACAAAGGTCAAGACAATAAGAATAAGGCCATGATCGTTTAGGTAACTTAAGAGCGAAACGGGTAATCAGCAACTGCCTGTGCATCAGGGCACGTAAAGAAATCACCGAAACTCAGGCGGGAAAGTGAGATGCGAAGGGATGGAACGCATCGCGGCGACATCAGAGCCGGCATCGAGGTGTACATCGTACTGAAAAAAGACCAGCGCTCCGGGAAACTGACCCGCGGCGGGGTTACAGACGTCTTGACAAAGTCGGCCTTTCACCCCCACGGCATCAAGGTGCGGCT
>JARFQH010000045.1 GCA_029287875.1 Desulfobacteraceae bacterium
CAGCTCCGGTCAGCGGCTATACGCAATGACGATCCGTGCGGCGTGTGCCCGGCGTGCCGTAAAATTATGTCTGGAAATCATCCGGATGTGATCCACATCAGGCCGACCGGCGCCACCATCAAAATCGCCCAGGTCCGCGCGCTCTTTGAGGCTCTATCAATGAAGCCTTACGAGGCCAGAATGCGGGTCGTGATCATTACCGATGCCCACGCCATGAACCCGTCGGCCGGAAATGCGCTGCTCAAAATGCTCGAAGAGCCACCCGATCGCACCATCCTTATCCTCACGGCACCGCAGAGGGTTGACCTGTTGCCGACCATCGTATCACGCTGCCAGTTGGTGCGTTTCAATCCCATCACCCGGCGCACGATAGCGGCCGAGCTGGTTAAAGAGCACGGGCTCGAAAAGCAGGCAGCATCAGTTCTGGCAGCCGTTTCAAACGGCAGTCTGACCCGCGCCAAGGCCCTGGTTCAATCGGACTGGTTGCGGTACAGGAGCTGGTTGATCGCCGCCTCCGGGCTGGCGGCACCCGAAAAACTCGAAACGCGGAACACCGGTCAGCTGCTCGCTTTCGCCGAAACGCTCTCAACCCGCAAGGAGATGGTCTCCGATTCACTGGCCGCCCTGTTGACCTGGCTGCGCGACCTGATCGTCTGCCGCTACGCCCCCGAACGCATCGTCAACACCGACCTGATTGACAAACTTCAAAGAGTGTCGCAAAAGAATCCTGTCGGTGCCATTATGGATAAGATGGACGCCATTCGAACCGCCCAGAAGGCTATCGAGGCCAACGCCAATCTAAGGCTGAGCTTAGAGGTTATGATGCTAAGACTCGCAGAGGCATAACCCACATTTTTCCCGGAATCTGACACAACGGTGTTGACATCCGTTTGCGACACGCATTAGTTTCCGTCCACAATTAATCCTTTTATGCCATAACGGTTGAGACCACACAGATGAGCAAGAAAGTCGGCATACGATTCAAACCGGCCGGCAAAGTTTACGACTTTGACTGCGGTGCCTTTGTGCTCAAACGCGGTGACCACGTGATCGTGGAAACCGAGCAGGGCTTGAGTTTCGGCACGGTAACCGTTTCGCCGCAGCCGATAGACGAAAAAACGGCCGAAAAACCCCTTAAAAAAGTGCACCGTCTGGCAGCCGAGAAGGACCTGCACCAGATCGAGATCAACACGGGTGATGAAAAGAAGGCCCATCTCTACTGCCTGGAATGCATTAAAAAGCTCGGCCTGCAGATGAACCTTTTTGCCGTCGACAAATCTTTCGACGGCAGCAAATACACTTTCTTCTTTACGTCCGAAGGGCGCGTCGATTTCCGGCAGCTGGTCAAAATGCTCGTCAAGAGACTCGGCGTGCGCATCGAAATGCGGCAGGTCGGTATTCGCAATCAGACCAAGATGTGCGGGGGACTGGGCCGATGCGGCCGCGAAACCTGCTGCTCGTCATTCCTCGAAAAGTTCGGTCCGGTATCTATCCGCATGGCCAAGGAGCAGGACCTGTCGCTTAACCCCACCAAAATATCGGGACAGTGCGGCCGGCTCATGTGCTGCCTTACCTATGAATACGAAACTTACAAGGCCCTCAAAAAGGATTTTCCCAAGACCGGTAAGGTGGTCAAGACACCGGCCGGTGAGGGTAAGGTTGTCCGTCACAATGTGATGGCCGGGCTGGTGACCGTGCGGCTTGAAGGCGGCGGTGAAACCGACGTACCGCTGAAAGACATCGTGCAGGTGTACCGGTGAAAGGCCGCAGCTGCTTGAGCCCATTAATCGCGAATGACCCATAGTATTCTTATTTTAACCGAAAAGTGTTGGACCCAGGAGCAATCATGCCCGCCAGGTTTTACATCACGACCCCAATCTACTACGTCAACGCCAGGCCCCACCTAGGACATGCCTACACCACGATTATCGCCGATGTCGCCACTCGCTATCATCGCATGTGCCGGGAAGAGACCTTTTTCCTCACCGGTACGGATGAACACGGCGACAAGGTGGTCCGGGCGGCCCGCAAGGAAAACATGACCCCCCGAACATATGTCGATCGCATCAGTGGACAGTTCCAAGCGCTGTGGCCGGAGCTCAACATCAGCAACAACCGTTTCATCCGCACCACTGATCCGGATCACATGGCGGTCGTGGAGCGGATTCTCCAGAATATCTACGACAACGGCGATATCTACTTCAGTGAATACGAAGGCCAATACTGCTTCGGTTGTGAGCGCTTTTACACCGAGCGGGAACTGGTGGACGGCAAGTGCCCGGACCACGAAACCGAGCCGGAAATTATAAAGGAATCCAACTACTTCTTTAAAATGAGCCGCTATCAGGACTGGCTCATCGACCACATCAACGGTCATCCTGACTTTATCCGACCCGAACGCTACCGCAACGAGGTGCTGGCGTTTCTGCGGGAACCTCTTGAAGACCTGTGCATTTCGCGACCCAAGTCGCGCCTTAAATGGGGCATCACACTGCCGTTCGACGACAAATACGTCACCTACGTGTGGTTCGACGCCTTGCTTAACTACGTGTCGGCTCTCGGCTACCCGGACGGCGACTTGTTCCGCAAGTTCTGGCCCGTCGCCCAGCATATCGTCGCCAAGGACATCCTTAAGCCCCACGGCATTTATTGGCCCATCATGCTCAAGGCCGCGGGTATCGAAGTCTACAATCATCTGAACGTTCACGGCTACTGGAACGTGGAACAGAGCAAAATGTCCAAAAGCCTCGGGAACGTCGTGGAACCGCTGGAGCTGAAAAACATTTACGGGCTCGATGCCTTCCGTTTCTTTCTGACGCGTGAAATGGCTTTCGGGCTCGATTCGAGCTTTTCGGAATCGGCGTTGGTGCACCGTCTCAACTCCGATCTGGCCAACGACTTGGGCAACCTGTATTCACGCACCCTGACCATGGCCCACAAATACCTCAAGGGGGTGGTACCGGCCGTTGACCCGGCAACCGAGAACGAACTGGGCCTGACCTTGAAAGACGACGCCATGAAGGCCGTCCTCGAATACGAAACCACGATGAACGCGTTTGCCTTTCACCGGGCCTTGCAGGCGGTTTGGAACTTCATCGCTCAGATGAACAAGTGCATTGACGTCAT
>JARFQH010000066.1 GCA_029287875.1 Desulfobacteraceae bacterium
GCAGTGGCACAGGCTGCCGGCTCGACCAAACGAACCGTACCGAAACCGGTATTGGTAATATGATGATCGATATTGACAACAACCGGTATCTTCCGCATTACAGCGGCGGCCGGCCCGACGCGTTCCAGGTCGCCACAGTCCAGGATCACGGCCGTGTCGAATACATCCGCCGTGTTGAATTCGCTTGTGATGCGTCCCACCGACGGCAAGAAGCGGTATACCGCCGGAATCGGACTGGCGTTGTAGAATGTGACGTTTTTTTGCTGCTTTTCCAGTGCCAATCCGACGGCCAGAAGCGAACTGACGGCATCACCATCCGGGTTTTCATGGGACGCCACCACGACACGCCGGCTTTCGGATAAAGATCGGAGAATCTGTTCCGTCATGATTTCGTGCTTAGGGACCGGAGAAGTTTTTCGATATGGGCCCCGTGGTCAAAAGAATTATCGTAATAGAATTCGAGATCCGGCATGTAGCGCAGACCAAGCCGGCGGGCCAGCGTAACCTTAACAAAACCCAGAGCACTCTTGAAGCCTTGCTGGACGGCCTCGATTTTTTCGGCCCCGCCCGGAGCAGAGAAATAAATTCGAGCGATCCGCAGGTCACGCGTCATTTTGACATCGGTTACCGTCGTCAGTTCAAGACGCGGGTCTTTCACTTCCTTGAGCAGGATGTCGGACAGCGTCTGCTGTATCAACCCACCGACGCGATCGGCACGCGAATAGGACATCATAGGGTGATGATCTCCATTTCAGAATCGATGACCTCCGCCAGGCCCAAATCATCTATCAGGTTAAGAACCTTGTCGGCCTTAGAATTGACGACCTGGCGGTCGTTGCCCACGAGCGCAAATCCGATCTCCGCTCGTTGATGCATATCGTTTGATCCCGTCTCGGCCACCGAAATGTTGAATTTATTGCGCATCTGCCCGATGATCGATTTGACGACGCTGCGCTTTGCTTTCAAAGAACGGCAGTCGTGCAGTCTGAAGGTGACAATTCCAATCCCCACGACCATCTGTGACTCACTTTTACACTTCCGGTTTGATTTCTTCCAGGTAATAGCATTCCAGAACGTCGCCGACCTTTATATCATTGAAATTCTCGACGCCGACCCCGCATTCATATCCGTTCTGCACTTCCTTGACATCATCCTTAAAACGCCGCAGAGAAGCGTTCTTGCCTTCGTATTGGACAACCCCGTCCCGCAGGACCCGCAGGAGCCGTCCGCGTTCGATTCTCCCTTCCGTCACGTAACATCCGGCAATGGTTCCTATCTTCGGCACATGAAAGGTATCGCGAACCTCGGCTCTTCCCAGAACACGCTCTTCGAAAGTCGATGACATCATACCGGCGATGGCGTTCTTTATATCTTTGATCACGTCGTAGATCACATTGTAGAACCGCATGTCTACGCCTTCCTCGTTGGCCAGCATCTGAACCTTGGTCGCGGGGCGGACGTTGAAACCGATAATGATGGCATTGGAAACCGATGCCAGGGAAACATCCGATTCGGTGATGGTTCCGGTGGCAGAGTGGACGATGTTGATGTTGACCTCTTCGTTGCTCAGTTTGGTCAGCGAATCGGCCAAGGCTTCGATCGAGCCGTGAACGTCGGCCTTGAGGATCAGGTTCAAGTCCTTGACTTCTCCCTGCTGCATTTGTTCGAAGAGTTTCTCGAGGCTCAAACGACCGGTCTTGGCCAACTCCTTGGAGCGGTATTTCTGGATGCGGTGTTCGCTGATCTGCTTGGCATTCTTCTCGTCCGCCACCGCGACCAACTCGTCACCGGCCATGGGAACTCCGGAGAGGCCGATGACCTCGACCGGGATGGACGGACCGGCTGCATCAACCATCTGACCTCTGTCGTTGAGCATGGCGCGCACCTTACCGGAATAAACCCCGCATACGACGGCATCCCCCGTGTGCAGGGTCCCTTCCTGGACGAGGACGGTGGCGATCGCCCCACGGCCCGGATCGATTTTCGATTCCACCACGTGCCCGTAGGCCCGTTTTTCTGGATCGGCTTTCAATTCTAATACTTCGGCCTGAAGCAAAATCAAATCCAGCAGGTCGTCGATGCCGATGGTCTGTTTGGCGGAGACCTTGACAAAAATGGTGTCGCCGCCCCACTCCTCGGGAGTCAGGCCCTGTTCGGCGAGTTCACGATAGACACGGTCCGTGTTGGCATTGTCCTTGTCGATTTTGTTAACGGCTACGATGATCGGCACATTGGCGGCCCTGGCGTGGTTGATGGCCTCGACGGTCTGCGGCATGACTCCGTCATCGGCGGCGACCACCAGAACGACGATGTCGGTAACCTGTGCTCCCCTGGCTCGCATGGCGGTGAACGCTTCATGGCCCGGGGTGTCAAGGAAGGCAATCTTGCCTTTGTCGGTGGTGACATGATAAGCGCCGATATGCTGCGTGATCCCGCCGGCTTCGATGTCCGTTATCCTTGTTTTCCGGATGACATCGAGCAATGAGGTTTTGCCGTGATCGACATGTCCCATTATCGTGACCACCGGTGATCGTTCAATCTGCCTGGTGGGATCGTCTGCTTCGACCTTCAAGAACGTTTCCTCCTCGAAAGTGGCCAGTTCGACCTCATAGCCGAACTCGGCGGCCACAAGGGCGGCCGTATCAAAATCGATGGTTTGATTGACCGTTGTCATGACACCCATTCCCATCAGGGTCTTGATCATTTCACCGGCCTTGATGCCCATGCGTTTGGCCAGATCGGAAAGAATGATGGCCTCATCTATCTTAACGCGCCTTTTGATGGCCTTGGCGGTAGTGATCTGGGTTTTCTGGGCCGGGCCGGCCGCCTTGGCTTTACCGGCTTTTTTGCCCTTGCGTGGACGCTGACGGCCACCGTAGAGCGCTGCCCCCTCGATGACTTCTTTCTTTCGAAACGAAATTTTCTTCTTGAAGAATTTATTGTCGGAATCAGCGTCCTCAGCCTGCCGTTTTTTCTTCTTTTTCTTGACTTCTTTGGTCGGTTCTTCTCCGGGCGCACCGCGCGAAGGCGGCCCGGGCCGAAGGGCGACGACCTTTTCTGCCGGCCGAGCCGGGGCTTTGCCCCTGACCGGTTCGGCGCCCGGTTCTTTTGCAACAGGGGAAACCGGCATGCGGATGATTTTGGCCGCCTGTTCTTTTTTCTTCGCTTTTTTGAGTGCTTGTTTCGACTTTACTTCTACGGCCGGTTCTGCGGCCTCTGTTTCCGGTGCAGGCGTCTCAGCCGTTGCGGGCGCTTCCGGTTCGGCGGCCTCTTCGGCTTCTTTTTCGGCTTCGACGTTGGCTTCGATCACTGTTTCTGCAGTTGCCGATAGCGTTTCGCTCGCCCCCGGTTCTGCGCTCGCCGGCGGTGTCGAGGCTTCTTCTGGCGGCGTTGTTTCTGCTTCGGCTGCGACTGCGGCCGGCGCCTCTTCTTCTGCTTCCTCTGCCGCTTGGATTTCCGGCGGCACTTCCACCGTAACGGTTTTTTTGCGGCGCCGGATGACGGTCGGCTTGACCCGTGTTTCGACGACGGTTTCGGATTTTTGTCCGAAGAGACCGGCCTTGATCTGCGCCACCGCTTCATCGTCGAGCGCGCTCATGTGGCTCTTAATTTCGACGTCGATATCCATGTCCTTTATCTTTTCGATAAGGCTCTTGTTGGTCATATTCAGATCCCTGGCAAGTTCATATACCCTGATCTTTGCCATCAATCCCCCTAAAAGTCACTGTTATGCGAGTGGCCTTCGCGTGCCCGGTCGATGGTGTCCAGACCGAATGGGTCGGATCGCCGGTCGCTTGGAGTCGTTTCAGATGTCATTCTTCTCCGGTCGGTTCCACGGCGGCGGCCGGCCCAACCGGCTCAACCGGTTCAACCGGTTCGTCAGTTTCGTCAGTTTCGTCAGTTTCGGCTGTCGCCTCGACGATTTGGTCGCCGGCGGTGTCTATTGCCGCTGTAGGTTCATCCTCGGCGGTTTCGGTTTGTATAGCTTGTTCTGACGCATCGATCAATTTTATTGCACTTTCTTCCCCGATACCCTTGACCTGGATCAGGTCTTCCACGCTCGCCTTGCTGATTTCTTCAGCAGAGAAAAACCCTTTTTCATACAGGGCGTCGGCCAGGCTGATGCCCACGCCGGTCAATGCGAGCAGAGAATCGTAGCCGCTGCGCATGGCCTCGCTGTATTTGGTTTCGCTCTTGACGTCCAGGTGCCATCCGGCAAGCCTGGAGGCCAGACGGACATTTTGGCCGCGTTTGCCGATGGCGATCGAAAGAAATTCATCCGGAACGATGACCTCCATGGTGCGGTTGGCCTCGTCGATGATCACGCGCGAGATCTCTGCCGGGGCCAGAGCATTGCATACATATCTGGCAGGGTCAACGTGCCACGAAATGATGTCGATCTTTTCTCCCCGCAGTTCCTGGACCACATTTTGCACCCGGCTACCCTTCATCCCGACGCAGGCACCCACCGGATCGATGTCGGCATTGCTGGAGGCGACGGCTATCTTGGCCCGCACACCGGGTTCGCGGGCCGCCCCCATGATTTTGACGATACCTTCGCTGATCTCCGGCACTTCCATTTTAAACAGGTTGATCAGAAAATCGACATGGGTGCGCGACAAGATAATCTGCGGACCGCGACTCTCGTGCAGGACTTCCAAAATCAAGGCCCGGATCCGATCGCCGCGGCGGTAACCCTCCCTGGGGACCTGTTCGCGAACCGGCACAATCCCTTCGGTCTGACCCAGATTGACGATGATGTCTCCCCGGTCGATGCGCTGGACGATTCCGTTGAGGATTTCTCCCTTGCGGTCGATGAAACTGGCGAAGACCGCATCTTTTTCGGCATCCTTTATCTTTTGAATGATAACCTGTTTCGCAGACTGGGCCGCTATCCGGCCGAAAGTCGAGGTGTCCATTTTGGTGCCGAGGCTGTCACCGATTTCGCAATCCGGGTCGAGCTTGCGACCCTCTTCAAGGCTGATCTCCAGTGCCGGTTCCGTGATGACCTCGGCGACCTCCTTGAATTGAAATACCTCGATTTCCCCGACTTCTTCGTTGTATTGGACTTCGATTTCCATTTTGTTGCCGAATTTTTTGCGGGCGGCTGATTTCAAGGCTTCCTCAAGGGCCTTGATGAGGACTTCGCGTGAAATCCCCTTGTCTTTGCTCACCTGTTCAACAACCCGCTTTATGTCTGACATGTGCATCGCTAATCTCCGTGATTGATCAGTCGCGCCTTTTTTATTGCGGTGTGCGGTATGGCGACTGTTTGCTTATCAATCGTTAGGTTGACCCGTCCGTCCAAAAAACCCGCCAAAATACCGGTGAAATTTTTCCGGCCGTCTATCGGCCGCGACGTCTGAACTTTTATCTTTTTCCCTTTGAAACGGTTGAAATCGTCTACTTTTCCGATCGGCCGCTCGGGTCCCGGAGACGAGACTTCGAGACTGTACGGGCCCACCTCCTCCAAGCTTACATCCAGGATATCGGTAAGCTGGCGGCTGACGGCAGCACAGTCGTCCAGAGTGATGCCGCCGGGTTTGTCGACAAAGAGCCGCAGAACCCTGCCGGTGGTTTCCGAATGAAACTCAACAAAGACCAGCTCGATACCTTCCGATTCACAGAGTGGTTCAGCGATTGCGAAAACCTGCCGAGCGATCCGCTCCGAACGGGTTTGCACGGCTGGAGCGACTGATGTCCGATCGCTCCGTAACTTATGTCGGTTCTGTTCTTTTCTCACCTTTTTTGTTTGGCCCCTATAAACGCAAAAAACGGGCATCCGCCCGTTTCTTCAAGTCCGAGTGTGTCTTTGTGTTAATATTACCGATTCATTATATTAACCTTTATTAAGACGATGAACCACTTGATTCTGGTTCTACCCTCACTCAGCCTTCTGCGAAGGAAAGGCGGAGAAGAATTGGAGCGGGCAACGAGATTCGAACTCGCGACACCAAGCTTGGGAAGCTTGTACTCTACCAACTGAGCTATGCCCGCTTACGGCAGCATCTAATTAGGATACATTTGATACTTTGTCAATAATTTTCATCGATTATTTTTGAAGCGCCTGGACTATTTTGACAGCCTCTGGTAGGATATGAACGATTGTCTACCGATCAGTCGCCTCTTGGGATTACCGATATGGCCCTCAGCCAATCCATACGTAAAAGCGCCGCCGAGAAGGCAGGCAGAAAAATGGAGGAAAAACCCAAAAATAGGGTCTATTTCACCGATCAGATGGTCTTGATCGGTTGCGGCATCGCAGCGGTCTACTGGCTTCTGGACTCGATCGTGGCCATTTTTCTGTCGACGGAAGGCCCTGTTCTGCACCGCATTCTCGGGGCGGACATGCGGGATATCTGGACGCGGCTGATCGTCTTGTGCCTGTTTGTCATTTTCGGCTCACACGCGCAGTTCACCATCAACGAACGGCGCGAGGTGGCCAAAAAACTGGAAAGAGACCGCCTGACCCGTGAGCGGTTCCAGCGGCTGCTCTCACCCGATCTGGCCGAAATGGTGGTTTCGGGACAGCTCAAGGTCGAAAAGGGAGGCGTCTCAAGGGTGGCGACCGTCATGTTCGTCGACATCCGTGGGTTTACCTCAATGAGCGAGAGTACGCCGCCCGACGAAGTGCTCCAGATGCTCAACGAATACTTCGAAATCGTAGTGGCGGTTGTGTTTCGTTACGAAGGAACGGTCGACAAATTCATGGGTGACGAAATTATGGTGATCTGGGGCGCCCCGATTGCCCACGGCGACGATCCGGCGCGGGCGGTGCGCGCAGCGCTCGCGATTCAGGCCGAACTTGTCAAATTCAATCATTACCGTCAGACCGAGAACAAACCGGCCATTAAAATCGGCATCGGTATCAATACCGGAACACTGGTGGCCGGCTACATCGGTTCGTCTCAAACCATGAGTTATTCGGTCATCGGAGATACCGTCAACACCGCCTCCCGTTTGTGCGCCGCCGCCAAAGCAAGGCAGATCATCATCTCCGAAAACTCGCGCAACTGCGTCGAGGAACACTTCGAGCTGGTCGAAATCGAGGCGGTGCGGGCCAAAGGAAAGTTCAACCCCATTCGGGCGTTTACCGTTGAAAGAGAACTTTCTCCCCGTTCGGCAATAACAGCCGGCCGGGAGGACGAACGATCCCATCCGTCCCCGTTTTCCGTCACGGCGCCCGCTACCAAGCGGGTTTAGGGTCACTCAATTCAGCTGTCTTCCAGCAACTTGCGGATACTCTCCAGTTCGTCCTTCAATTCTTTAATACTCAGAGGCGACGCGGCGGCCGGTTTGTCGTTTTTTGGAGTCGAGAGAAACTGGCGGGCACCTTCGATCGTGAATTTTCTTTCGTGCAGAAGATGGCGAATTTTCAGAATTGTTTCAACATCTGTGCGGCGGTAAAGACGCTGGCCTGAACTGGTGCGTTTGGGACGGATGCAGGAAAATTCGTTTTCCCAGAATCTGAGCACATAGGTCGGCAGCTGGGCGATCTTGCTCACTTCTCCGATCTTGAAATAGAGTTTGTTCGGTAATTGCGTTTTTTCTGGCATTGTCATTTGAAGTGGACGGTGACAGGGTACAGGTTCAAAAGCCCCGCTACGTTTATGTGTGGTAGAGCTTAACGTGTGCCGTCAACGATATCAAGCCGGAAGAGAAGCCTTGAACTCTTCCAGCAGTTGTCCGGTTATCTTCTGATGCAGCCGGTTGATTTCTTCATCCTCCAGGGTTCGCGTCGACGAGCGATAGATGATTCTGAATGAGATGCTCTTGCGTCCTGCGGGGATCGGTTTGCCTTCGAAAACATCAAAGAGCTGCAGGGCTTCGATCAACTCTTCGTTCATTTGTTCAACGCATTGGAGAATTTTACCGGATTCGATGCTGCGGTCGACAATAAGGGTGACATCTCGGGTGACCACCGGAAATTTGGGAATCGGCCGGAATAATTTCGTGTCGGGGATCAGCGGCAGCAGCCGGTCAATATTCAGCTCGAAAATATAGGCTGTTCGTTTCAAATCGAATCTGCGCAGGGCCTGGGGGTGGATTTCACCCACCAGTCCGATTTCCCTTTCTTGCGCCAGAATCCGGGCGCTGACACCAGGCCGGGTGTAGGTGCAGTCATCATCCGGTAGACTGGTAAAGTCGACTTGCTGAACGTCCAACTGCAGTAGCAGCGATTCGACCACGCCCTTCAAATCGAAGAAATCGGTGTCCACATCACTGGTGTGCCAAGAAGGTGCGAATCGTGAACCGCTCCAAAGCCCGACCAGCATTTCGATTTCTTCCGGAAGCGCGTCGGATTCGGTGGCGAAGAAGGTTTTGCCGATTTCAAACAGTTTCAGGTTTCTTTCCTGTCTGGCGAGGTTGAGTTGCAGAGTTTGTAAGAGACCGGGAACCAGTGAGGTCCGCATAACGGCCTGCTCTTCGGTCAATGGATTTAAAATTGCCACCGTTTGGCGCCGGGAATCGTCGCTTTTCAACCCGAGTCGATCGCCGTCACCGGAGCCGATAAAACTGTAGGTGACGATTTCGTTGAAGCCGCAGCCGACCATCAGCTGTTTGATCCGGTTGCGCGATGCCCTCGTTTTTAGTAGAGGTCGCCCTCTGACGGGCACGGCTGGATAGGTCAGCGGGATGTTGTTGTATCCCGAGAGTCGGGCGACCTCTTCCATCAGGTCTTCAGGACGGCAGACATCAACCCTGAAGCTGGGCGGGGTTACCGTCAAGTGATCGTCGTTTTCCGGTCTTACATCAAATTCGATCGACTGCAGCAGAGAAGCGATCGTTGGAGCCGGGAAAGCGGTTCCCAGCAGTCGGTTGGTTTGCGAAACACCGAGGGAGATGACTGGGACATCAACCGGTTTTGGATGAGCGTCAATGAGGCCGTCGACTATAGTTGCGTCTGAAATTTCGGCCATGAGCTGTGCTGCGCGGTTAAGAGCCGCTACCGTTCCATGAGGATCGACGCCGCGTTCGAAGCGGAAGGACGCCTCGGTACTCAGTCCGAGTTGCTTGGCCGTCTTTCGGATACTGGTCGGGTTAAAGTACGCGCTTTCGATCAAGACCCGCGTGGTGGACGGCTCTATTTCCGAGTTGTGCCCTCCCATGACCCCGCCGATGGCCACGGGGTTCTCGGCGTCGCAGATCATGAGCATGTCCTGCGACAACTGCCGTTCTTTTTGATCCAGAGTCGTGAAGACCTCTCCCGCAGTGGCTGTTCGCACCACGATCCGATGACCGGCCAGGCGGTCGAAATCGAAGGCATGCAGCGGTTGGCCGAGTTCCATGAGCACAAAGTTGGTGACATCGACAATGTTGTTGATGGGTCTCAAATCGACCGACAGGAGACGATCCTGCAGCCAAAATGGGGAAGGCGCGACGGTGACGCCGGACAAGAGTCTGGCAGCATAGCGCGGGCAGAGATCAGGGGCTTCGATGGTGACCGATGTCAATTCATCGACGGCGTTGCCGATGATGGGCAAACGGGCGTCCGGATACCGAAGGGGCGTTTTCTGAATGCCCGCAATTTCCCGTGCGATACCGATAATGCTGAGGCAGTCGGGTCTATTGGGCGTCAGGTCGATGTCGATCACCGTGTCGGCCAGTTCGAGGGCAGACTTCAGTGACCGGCCCGTCGTCAGGCGGTTATCGAGCTCCAGGACGCCGGATCCGTCGCTTCCGAGCCCCAGTTCCTTTTCACTGCAGATCATTCCCTCGGAAGCGGTGCCACGGATGACGCTCTTCTGCAGGACCGTTCCGTCGGTAAGCACGGCACCCGGCAAGGCGACCGCTACCGCCAGATCTTTTCTGGCGTTCGGTGCGCCGCAGACCACATCGATGGCGCCCGAGCCGATGTCGACTTCGCAACACTTGAGCATGTCGGCGTTCGGGTGAGGGCGCACGTTGCGGATTCGGCCGACCAAGACCCGATCGAGATAGGTGTAGCGATCCGATACCGAATCGACTTCGAGGCCGACCATGGTCAGAGCGTCCACCAAGCGATCGACGGACATTTCGATTGCAATATATTCTTTCAACCAACTCAGACTGACCCGCATACTAAAACTGCCTCAAGAAGCGGATATCATTTTCAAAATATTTTCGGATGTCGTCAATGCCGTATTTGAGCATAGCGATTCGTTCGACACCCATTCCAAAGGCAAATCCGGAACTCTGACCGGCAGGATAGCCGACGTTCTCGTAAAGAGCCGGATGAACCATTCCGGAGCCGAGAATTTCGAGCCATCCGGTTTGCGAACAGACCCTGCATCCGGCCCCGCGGCACATGACACAGAGAATATCAACTTCCGCGCTCGGTTCGGTGAACGGAAAGAAGCTGGGTCTGAAACGCAGGCTGGTGCGCTCATCGAACATCTGATGCACAAATGTCGTGAGAACCCCTTTGAGGTCGCCGAAAGAGATCTGCCGGTCGACCAGGAGTCCCTCCACTTGATGGAACATCGGGGTGTGCGTCAGGTCCGAATCCCGGCGATAAACTTTACCGGGCGCGATGACGGCCACCGGCAGCGGCTGTTTTTCCATGGTCCGGATCTGAACCGGCGAGGTGTGGGTTCGCAGGACGATATTGTCAGACACATAAAAGGTGTCCTGCATGTCTCTGGCCGGGTGATTCTTGGGAATGTTGAGTGCCTCGAAATTGTACCAGTCGCTTTCGACATCCGGGCCTTCCACGATGTCGAATCCCAGCCGCACAAAAATATCGCAGATTTCCTGGGTGACCAGGCTGATCGGGTGAAGACTGCCCAACGGAACCGGTCGGCCGGGAAGGGTGACATCGATGCGCGCCTCAAGACCCTTTTGGGCGGTTTCGAACCGCTGAACGGCGTCTTTGAGAGCCGTGTCTATCGTATTCTTGATGTCATTGGCGCGCTTGCCCATTGCAGCCCGTTTTTCCGGCGGCATTTGGCTGATGCCCCGTAAAAACAGGGTCACGGCGCCTTTTCGACCCAGATAGCGGACAGAAAGAGCTTTGGCAGTTTCGACATCCGAGGCATCTTCGAGGGCTTTCAGTGCCTCCTCTAAAATCTGTTCGATCGAAGTTTCCACGGTGGTATTGACCCGGGTGCGTCTTTCGCAGTTTCAGGCGCTGTTGTCGGGATGGTTAAACCTGCTGAATCGCCAACTTGGCAATCTGACTGAAACCGGCCGGATCGGTTATGGCCAGGTCGGCCAGCACCTTGCGGTCCAGTGTGATGCCGGCGCGTTTCAGGCCGTTGATGAACCTGCTGTAAGAAAGGTCGTTCATCCTCGCCGCCGCGTTAATTCTGGCAATCCAGAGCTGACGAAACTCCCGCTTGCGCTGCCGCCGGTCCCGATAGGCATACATGAGCGCTTTATCGACAGAATCGGCTGCGGTGCGAAACAGCTTGCTGCGGCCGCCGCGAAATCCTTTGGCTAGCTTCAGTACTTTTTGACGACGTCTTCTCGCTTTGAATCCTCGTTTGATTCGCATGATGGTTCTCCTGAACGTATTCTCCGTACGGAGGCGACCCGGTGAACCGGAGCCTGCGGGCGCCTTGAGCGGCGATTAATGGAAACCGGTCGGGTGTCAATTGGCGGCAGCCCGAGATCGTCTTGCGATGCAGACTGCCCTTCGGGTCCGGTCACCCCGGCGAGTTGTCGGAACCGCCGCTATCCGTTGGGCAGCAACAGCCGCAGTTCCTTGAGATCGGACTTTTTAATCATCTGGGGCTGACGCAACTGTCGCTTTCGTTTGGTCGTTTTCTTGGTTAGTATATGGCTCTTGTGGGATTTGTTATACACAAATTTGCCGGTACCGGTTTTTTTGAACCGCTTGGCGGCTGAACGATTGGTCTTTATTTTCGGCATCACTGACTCCTCAGTTGGTATTAGCAGCGATTTATCGCTTTTGACATATCGGTATGTTCCAGACCGGCTCAACACCGGCGCAAAAAAACAGATGGCGCGGGAAAAGATTCAACATCGCCACACGCCACCATCGTGTTTACACTTGGCAAATTTTCCCCGCACCCGATGGTTGCTTTCAACATCTGTTTTCACAACCGGTGCGGGTTGTCCGGGGCTATCGGGGGGACAGCACCATCATCAGCGTTCGGCCTTCAAATTTCGGGTACTGCTCTACCACGGCCACATCGGCTGTTTCTTCTGCAATCTTCGCCAGCATGTCGCGGCCGAGCTGGGAAAGCGTGATTTCCCGACCCCTGAACATGACGGTAACCTTAACCTTATCTTTTTTGTCGATAAATTTTTTTATGTAACCGATCTTGACCTGCAAGTCGTGGTCGTCCGTATTGGGGCGAACCTTTATTTCCTTGAGCTGGAAGGTGGTCTGTTTCTTTTTAGCCTCCTGTTTTTTCTTGGTCTGCTCATACTTGTAGCGACCGTAATCCATTATTTTACAGACAGGAGGATTCGCGTTGGGTGAAATTTCTACAAGATCGAGTCCGAATTCTGCTGCGCTTTTAAGCGCTTCGGTGATCGATACGACACCGACCTGTTTTCCCTCCGGGTCGATGACCCGAACCTCTTTGGCTCGGATGAACTGATTGATGTTTGTCCGATCAACCGGTTTTGATTTGAATATTCGTCCTTTTAAGGCTATCCCTGCACCTCCACTATCTATAGGTAAATACCGCTTCGGCGTCTGCGGCCGCTCCCGGCTAATGCAGCACCACAAAACACGCCGGTCATCATTTATTAGTGTAGTGAGTTAACCAATAACAATAGGGAATGCAAGAAAAAAATTCAAGCCTAAAAAATTATCATCAGCGGTCTGCGATTCGATCCTTATCAAGTGGTGGTCAAGGGGGCCGGAGGCTGACACCCGGCAGCAAATTATTGTTTCAGGGTGTAACGGGCCAACAGGCTGTCTTTCCAGTAGACGTTTTTCGGATTGGCAAAGAAGGCTTTCAGCAGTTGGACGCTGTCTGCACGCCGCACGTGCGGTATGATCGACATGTCTGCGTTGCGGTAAAGCGGGCTGAGCTGCGTCAAATCGCACCCCGTTCCGCCACCCATTACGTCTTCGAAAGCGTAGACAATGGTTCTGATACCGCTCAAAATGACAGCGCCGTAGCACATCAAACATGGTTCAAGCGTGCTGAAGAGCACAATTTCGGCCGGAGCTACATCCCTGCCGGCCAGCACCATGCGCCTCAGGGCGACCATTTCGGCATGGTCGACTTCATTGACCCCTTCGACGGTGGTTCCAGTCCGGCGACCCGACGCCAGGATCCGGTCTTTGTGAACCAAAATGCACCCGACCGGAAACTCGCCGGCATGGTAGGCAGCTTCGGCTTGTTCAAGGGCCGCGGTCATGAAATGCGCGTAGTTCATTGGTGTTGCTGAGTCCATCGTTTCGTCAATTCGATGACGAATTTATTGACCCGGGACTTTTTGCTGAGTGAGCAAATACGCCAATCTATCGTCTCCAACACACGTCACCGTATTTGCGAATCGAAGCACCGAGGCGCTTCAAAGGCGGCAGATCGTATCATCACATGGGCAAGCACCATTAACCTCGTAGGCATAGAAAAGCCGCGACTCCATCTGGGCCCGGTACGGAGAAATAGGTTCAAATTCAGCGGCTGCAATCAGCGCCAGCAGCCGTTTTCTATCCGGCAGCGCCTCCAGGCCGTGGTCGATGACGCGACCGGTGGATCCGTCGAGTACATCGGCATCCTCCCCGTTGGTTGCCACGACGACGGGTATCTGATAGGGCGCCAGGAGGCGGGAGGCCGCCAGGGCAGAGCGGTGGCGGGTGACGATCGAGCCGGGGCCGTATTTGACAATCATGGAGAGCCGATCCTGGAGCGTCACCACAAAATCGATGTTGACCATGGCCTGATGCGAACCGGCCCTCGCCATCAGGGATTGGCGGGGGTGAATGTCACTTCGCCGATATCCCTTTTTTTCAACCAACAGACGGGCCAGTTTCTGGCGATGGCGTTCGTCATGAGTGTCGGCCAGGATTTCACCGGTGATGGTGTCGGTCAGTTCGCCGAGTATCAGATGATGACCGTTCATTTTAATCGTTTCGCTACTCCAATATTATGGGGGTGTCAACCCCGCCGGTTTCAATGCAGAAATAGACCTCTGCTCTCGGTTTAGGCTTTACATGAACCTGTATTGTGGGCTACGTTACTTTTTTTTCTCCGGGCAGGACCAAAGCTGACGGAGGTTCTTGAAGGCTGATCTATTGAAGTGTTAGGCGAATTATTCGGTGAATTGCAAGGGTTCGACGTGCCGCATGCTATCGATTCGAGAGGAATTTGAAAATAGGGAACGCAGTTTCATGTCACCCTTTGGCTGCCTGAGCGCGGCGTCGC
>JARFQH010000123.1 GCA_029287875.1 Desulfobacteraceae bacterium
GAAAAGTCCTCAAGGTGATCCGCAAAAAGAACAGGGTGCTTGTCGAAAACGTCAACATGGTCAAACGGCACGCAAAACCCTCCGCGCAGAATAGGCAGGGCGGTATAATCGAAGGCGAGGCCGCGATCCACTGGTCGAATTTGATGCTCATGTGCAGCAAATGCATGGCACCGACCCGCATCAAAATACAGCTTTTAGATGACGGGAAAAAAGTGCGGGCCTGCAGCAAGTGCGACGAGATTATCGACAAGTAAGCGGAGGAACAAGATGTCCCAGCTCAAACAATTTTACCTCGAAACGGTCGTCCCCCAGTTGATGGAGACCTTCAAGTACCGCAACGTCATGCAAGTACCGAAACTCGAAAAGGTGACGTTGAACATGGGGTTGGGGGAAGCGATCCATAACATTAAGATTCTGGATTCAGCGGTAGAAGAGCTGCAGGCCATCGCCGGACAGCGGCCGGTCATTACCCGTGCCAGACGATCGATCGCCACCTTCAAGCTGCGAACCGGCATGCCGATCGGGTGTATGGTGACCCTGCGCCAAGACCGCATGTACGACTTCTTGAACAAACTGGTGAATATCGCACTGCCGCGTGTGCGCGATTTTCGCGGCCTCTCGGGAAAAGCCATGGACGGTTGCGGAAACTACAGCCTTGGTGTCAAGGAACAGCTCATTTTCCCGGAAATCGATTATGACAAGATCGACAAAATCAAAGGGTTGAACGTGTCGATCGTTACCACCGCCAAGACCGACGAGGAAGGCCGGGAGTTGCTCCGGCTGTTGGGCATGCCGTTTCGGAATTAACTGGTGTTCGTCCAGAAATGGTTGATTTCGGCTCCGGTCAAGGCCGCGGCGATTTTGCAACCGTAGGCGTAGCGGTGCTGCGGCGAGGATTGCAAAAATCGAATACGCCGGACAGAGTCAAAAATCGCCCTTTATGAATGGACATTTACTACCGTTGTGCCGGATTAAGTTTGTCATTAGGAGGATGATTTGGCCAAAACTTCGCTCAAAAACAAAGCCATGCGAAAACCCAAATTCGAGGTAAGGGCTTACAACCGCTGCCCGATTTGCGGAAGACCCCGGGGATACATCAGAAAGTTCGGTCTCTGCCGAATTTGCTTTCGCAATTTTGCGTCCCAGGGGAAACTGCCGGGCGTCATCAAATCGAGTTGGTAACGACGGTTGATCGGTTTATTCACCGGCCCGTTCGCCGAACAATGGGGTCTGTAAGGCTGATGCGGATGAAAAATTAAAACCGATCATATGAAAACAGTGAATCATCAGCAACATTGAAATGGTTGTTGAGGAGACAAGACAATGACGATGAGTGATCCGATTGCCGACATGCTGACACGCATCAGAAATGCGGCCAAGGCCAGATTCAACAGTGTCGACATACCCGGTTCGAATCTTAAGACCGAGCTGGCAAAAATCATGAAAGAAGAAGGCTTTATCCGGAATTACAAGTTTATCAAAGACGGCAAGCAGGGTATCTTGCGGGTATACCTCAAGTACGGTCCGGGCCAGGAGAGCGTCATTTATGGACTCAAACGCATCAGCAAGCCGAGCCGACGCGTCTACCTGGGTAGCGATAACATCAAATCGGTCATGAACGGTATGGGTGTAGCGATTTTGTCCACCTCGAAGGGAATTATGACCGACAAACGGGCCCGGGCGGAAAAAATCGGTGGCGAACACATCTGCAATCTCTGGTAGTCCCCGGTTTTGCATTGCGCTCTCAAGGTTCAAAACCGTATTATGGTCGGTGGTGAACAGGAAGAAGGAGTCGATACATGTCGCGAGTCGGTAAAAAACCAATTGCGATACCCGAAAAAGTCAAGGTCACCTATCAAAGCGGTGAGTTGTCCGTACAGGGTCAAAAAGGAAAACTGAGCCGGTCGATCCACCCCGCGGTGACCATCAAGATCAAGGACGGCGAGCTGTCGGTGGAGCCGTTGAAGTCCGATAAGAGCAGCCAGGCCTTGCGAGGTCTGACGCGAAGTCTGGTGATGAACATGGTCACGGGGGTCGACAGCGGATTTGCCAGAGTCCTCGAAATAAACGGTATCGGGTATCGTGCCGAAGTCAAAGGCCGGAACCTCGTCCTTATGCTGGGATATTCACATCCCGTTAATTTTTCTTTACCCGATGGCGTTTCGGCCTCTGTCGAACGTAACAACATCATCAAGCTTGAGGGGATCGACAAGGAGGTTCTCGGGCAAACCGCGGCGTCGATCCGCCGTCTGCGTCCGCCAGAACCATACAAGGGCAAGGGCATTAAGTTTGCCGAAGAATACATACGCCGCAAAGCCGGCAAGACCGGAACGAAATAATAGGATCGTCCGGGATTGAGGACTCGCGTTCATCACAAGATAAATCAATAGAGACTACCTATAGATTCAGGAATCGAGACGATGGGATCGCTAAATTTGAAAAAAGAGGCTCGGCTGAAACGGAAAAAGAGAATTCGAAAGAAAATTCTCGGAACTCCTGATAGACCGCGACTGACGGTTTTTCGCAGTGCACGGCACATCTATGCCCAGGTAATTGACGACACGAGCGGTCGGACGCTTGCGGCGGCATGCAGCCTGGAAAAAGCCGAGAAGGAGCGGTCCGACGGCGGTAAAAAATCCGAGATTGCCAATCGGATCGGGAAGCTTATCGCGGAGCGCGCCATTTCAAAGGGCGTCAAATGCGTCGTTTTTGATCGGAACGGCTTCCTCTATCATGGCCGGGTCAAAGCGGTTTCGGAAGGTGCACGCGAGGGTGGGCTTGAATTTTAGAGGCGATCACCTTTTTCAGCCAACATAAGGAGGCGGGTTCTTGTACAAACAGGATGCAGATGAATTTCAGTTGATCGACAAGGTCGTTCACATCAACCGGGTGGCCAAGGTTGTAAAGGGTGGACGCAGGTTCAGTTTTAGCGCGATTGTCGTTGTCGGCGACGGTAAGGGCAACGTTGGCTGCGGTTTGGGAAAAGCCGGCGAGGTTCCCGAGGCGATTCGAAAAGGCGTGGAGAAAGCCAAAAAGAGCATGATACAAGTGCCGTTGGTGGAAGGCACCCTTCCCTACGAAACCATCGGAAGGTTTGGTGCGGGCAAGGTCCTTTTAAAGCCGGCATCTGCCGGTACGGGTCTCATTGCCGGCGGTGCCGTGCGGGCCGTGCTCGAGGCTGCAGGCGTCCAGAACGTCCTGACCAAATGCATGGGTTCTCACAATCCACACAACGTCGTCAAAGCGACCATCGCCGGTCTTGAACAGCTTCAAAGCCGGGAGCAGGTTGCCAACCGTCGCGGCGTCAACGTGGAAGAGCTTTGATCAACGGGTGAAAAAAGGCTATTTAGCCGAGTAAATGCCCGTTTATGACCGGAAGGGTTTTTTTCGATGGCAGGGAAACTGAAGATAACCATGGTGAAAAGCATGATCGGCAGGCCGGAAAAACATCGCCGGGTTTTGCGCGGTTTGGGACTCGGAAAGCTCAACAAAAGTGTCTTGAGAAATGATACGCCGGCCATCCGCGGCATGGTTCAAGCCGTATCGCATCTCGTCACGGCCGAGGAGGTGACCAATGAGGCTCAATGATCTGGCACCGGCACCCGGTGCCCGCAAGTCCCGCAAACGCGTCGGTCGTGGTGTCGGTTCCGGATGGGGCAAAACGGCCGGCCGGGGTTCCAAAGGTCAAAACAGTCGATCGGGCGGCGGCGTGCGGCCCGGATACGAAGGCGGGCAGATGCCCATCCACCGCCGGTTGCCGAAGCGCGGCTTCACAAATATTTTCAAAAAAACCTATGCTGTCATCAATATTCGCGACCTGGCAAAAATGGAGAGCGGCAGTGTCGTCGACGAAGCGGCCCTGGTGCGGGCCGGTCTTGTAAAAGGACGGCGCGATGGCGTAAAGCTTCTGGGTCAGGGTGACATCGCTATCCCTCTGACGGTTAAAATCGATCTGATCAGCCAGAGCGCCCGACAGAAGATTGAATCGGCGGGCGGCACGGTAGAGGTTTCGCAGTTATGATCGGCGGCGGTTTCGGCAATATTTTCAAAATCCCCGAACTCAAGCGCAGGATCCTGTACACTCTGGCGCTGCTGGTGGTCTATCGGGTGGGGGTGCACGTTCCGGTGCCGGGCATCGACAGCGTCGCCCTGGCGGAGATATTCGATCGGGCCAAAGGCACGATTCTTGGCATTTTCAACATGTTCTCCGGCGGCGCACTCGAAAGGCTATCGGTTTTCGCCCTCGGCATCATGCCGTACATCAGTGCATCGATTATTCTGCAATTGATGACGGTTGTGATTCCGCATTTGGAGCAATTGAAGAAGGAAGGCGAGCAGGGGCGCAAGAAAATCACCCAATACACCCGTTACGGAACGGTGATTCTGAGCATCATTCAGGGTTTCGGCATCAGCATTGGACTCGAACGCATGGGGGCCGTCATTGTCCCGGGCTGGGGGTTCCGCCTGATGTCGGTCCTCACCCTCACGGCCGGAACGGCATTTATCATGTGGCTGGGTGAACAGATCACCGAGCGCGGTATCGGCAACGGCATTTCTCTGATCATTTTTGCGGGTATCGTCGCGCGCATGCCAACCGCTATGAGCAACACTTTCCGCCTGGTGTCGACGGGGGCGATGAGCATTTTTCCGATTATCATTCTGCTCGTGCTGATGGTGGCCGTGATCGCGGTGATTATTTTCGTCGAACAAGGGCAGCGGCGCATTCCAGTGCAATATGCCAAACGGGTGGTCGGAAGACGCATGTACGGCGGCCAAAGCACGCATCTGCCGCTCAAGATCAACATGTCGGGTGTTATTCCACCGATTTTCGCCTCTTCCATCATGATGTTTCCGGCGACGATATCCAGCTTCATAACGGTGCCTTGGATCCAGAATATTGTTTCAGCGCTGAGACCCGGGAACGCCGTCTACGAGCTGTTATTTGTCGGCTTGATTTTCTTCTTCTGTTATTTTTATACGGCCGTTACGTTCAACCCGGTGGATGTCGCCGACAACATGAAAAAACAAGGGGGGTACATCCCCGGCATACGGCCCGGCAAACGGACGGCCGATTACATCGACAAGGTGCTGAGCCGTATCACGCTTGGCGGCGCCCTGTACGTTTCAGCTATTTGCGTGCTGCCATCGATCCTTATCACGCACTTCAACGTCCCCTTTTACTTTGGAGGGACGGCCCTTCTGATTGTCGTTGGTGTGGCCATCGACACGGTGGCTCAAATGGAATCACACATGCTCAGCCGCCATTACGAGGGATTTTTAAAGAAGTCAGGCGCCAGGGTCAAAGGGCGCCGCTAAAGATACCGGTAAAGCTCGGGTGTCAATAACGGGAGGTTCAATGGCCAAGGAAGAAGCCATAAAAGTCGAGGGCACGGTTCTCGAAACCCTGCCGAACGCGATGTTCAAGGTGGAACTCGATAACAAGCATCAGGTTCTGGCCCATATCTCCGGTAAAATGAGAATGCACTTTATTAAAATTCTTCCCGGTGACCGGGTGACCGTCGAACTGTCACCCTACGACCTGAATCGGGGTAGAATTACGTATCGGTCCAAATGATTCTCGGGCTATATCTTGTAGAAGACGCTAAAAAACAGGAGCGGTAAAAATAGACAACGGAGTGTTTCTATGAAAGTCAGAGCATCAGTGAAAAGAATTTGCCCGAAGTGCAAGATCATCCGCAGAAAAGGCAGCGTTCGGGTGATCTGTGAGAACAAACGGCACAAACAACGGCAGGGATAGAGGAGGCAGGAATTGGCCAGAATTGCTGGAGTCGATTTACCGAAACAAAAAAGAGTCGAGATCGCGCTGACTTATATTTATGGGATCGGGCGAAGCACCTCCATTGAGATTTTGTCGAAAATCGGCGTCGACCCGAACACCAGAAGCGATGATCTGACCGAGTCCCAAATCAATGACATTAGAAAGGTTATCGATGGGGAATACAAGGTCGAAGGCGAACTCCGATCTGAAGTTGCTATGAACATTAAGCGACTGATGGATCTCGGCTGCTATCGCGGGTTACGGCATCGCAAGGGGTTGCCGGTTCGCGGACAGCGGACGAGTACCAATGCCCGCACACGCAAGGGACCCAAACGGGCGGCGGTCAAGAAGAAGGGCGCCGCCAAGAAAAAATAAAATTTAGACAGATGAGGCTCGTTACATGGCGAAGAGAACCCGTACCAAAAAGAAAGAAAAAAAGAATATCCAAAACGGTGTTGTTCACATTCAGTCTACCTTCAACAACACTATTATTACCATCACCGATCCGACCGGAAACGTGGTGGCCTGGTCAAGCGCCGGAGCTCAGGGATTCAAAGGTTCACGCAAAAGCACGCCTTTTGCCGCCCAATTGGCGGCTTCGGATGCCGCCAAAAAAGCAATGGAACACGGTATGAAAAACGTCGAGGTTTATGTCAAGGGACCCGGCCCCGGACGCGAATCGGCCCTGCGGTCGCTGCAGGCTACCGGATTCAACGTCATCGTGATCAAGGATGTCACGCCCATTCCCCACAACGGTTGCCGGCCGCCAAAAAGACGTCGCGTTTAAACGGTCGATCGACAGGATGGGTTTGCCGGGTTGAATAATTGAGAATGGTGTTGAATCAGTTGCCGATATGCTATTCGCGTTCTTCCGGAAGACCCCTTTAGAAGCAAAACAGGAGGATTCATCTTGGCACGCTATGCAGGCTCTGTCTGCCGGATTTGCCGGCGCGAGAATTTAAAACTCTACCTCAAGGGCGATCGGTGCTATTCCGATAAATGTGCATTCGACCGCCGCAGCTATCCCCCCGGAGAACATGGACAGCGACGCGGCAGAAAAATATCGGATTACGGTATACAGCTCAGAGAGAAACAAAAAGTAAAAAGGATGTTCGGCCTTTCCGAAAAGCAGTTCAAACTGTTTTTCATGCGGGCGGATCGTCAGAAGGGCGTCACGGGCACAAATCTTCTGATCGCTCTCGAACGGCGGCTCGACAATATCGTCTACCGGTTGGGGTTCGTCAATTCCCGCTCGCAGGGGCGCCATCTTGTCAGGCACAACCACTTCGTCATCAACGGCAAAAAGGTCGATATCCCCTCTTATCTTGTTAAGGTGGGCGACGTCATCGAGGTCCGGGAAAAAAGCCGTAAGATTCAGGCGATCTCTGATTCAATGGACGGCGTTGTGCGTCGAGGAATTCCCCAGTGGCTGGAATTGGAGAAAGAGAACATGAAAGGAGTCGTCAAGAATTTTCCGGCACGCGAAGACCTCACGATGCCGATCCAGGAGCAGCTCATCGTCGAACTTTATTCCAAATAAACGGTTTCCGTCAGCGCTGGAACCGGGGGTTATTGGCCGGCGGGATTTTGGAATGAATCTGCGAAGGAATAAAAAAATCGGGCTTGGTGTTCCAAAATTCAATTTCTTGATGCCAACACCACAAAAAAGGTTGGAGAATCAAAAAAATGCCACAGAATGAACTTATGTACATCAACTGGCGTGATATGTTCAAGCCGGAAAAGGTTCAGATAACCAGCAAACCTTCGTATGGCAAGTTCGTGTGTGAGCCGCTCGAAAGAGGATTCGGAATCACCATCGGCAACGCGATGAGACGGGTCATCCTGTCTTCCCTTCACGGTGCCGCCATCACGTCCGTAAAAATAGACGGGGTGATGCATGAATTCAGCGTCATACCCGGTGCCCTCGAAGACGTTTCGGAAATCATTCTCAATCTCAAAGAGGTCCGGTTAAAAGTCAGTGACACTGAGACCCACATCGTCAGAATCGAAACCAAGGGCGAGAAGAAGGTCACTGCCGGTGATATCACCAGCGATGATGGAAAGTGTGAAATTCTGAACCCGAATCTGCACATTGCCACCCTCGGAGAGGGCGCCCAACTCAATATGGTCATGACCGTCAAGGTAGGAAAGGGCTACACCCTGGCGGAAAGCAATAAGGACGAGGATGCACCGATCGGAACGATTCCGATCGACGCGGTCTTTTCTCCGGTCAAGCGCGTCAACTACGTGGTCGGCAATGCCCGCGTCGGTCAGAAGACCGACTACGACAAATTGACGCTGGAAGTCTGGACGGACGGCAGTATACTCCCGGAGAACTGTGTGGCCTACGCGGCTAAAATTCTGAAAGACCAGATGTCGATCTTCATCAATTTTGACGAGAATTTAGAACCAACCCTCGACAATGACGCCGAAAATGATGAGAAACCGCGCTGGAATGACAATCTTTACCGCACGGTCGATGAGCTCGAGCTCTCCGTGCGCAGCGCGAATTGTCTTAAAAATGCCGATATCCACAAAATCTATCAACTGGTGTCCAAGACGGAAGCCGAGATGTTGAAGACCAAGAATTTCGGGCGTAAGTCGCTGAACGAAATCAAGGAAGTTTTAGTCGACATGGGGCTTTCGCTCGGAATGAAACTGGACGGGTTCATGCCACCCGAAGAAATAACGGAAGAAGAGGAGTAAACGCTCACCATGAGACATCGTAAATCTGGGTTGAAGCTGAACCGCACCGCGAGCCACAGAGACGCTATGTTCAGGAACATGGTGACATCTTTGTTTAAACATCAGCGGATTCAAACCACCGATGCAAAGGCTAAAGAACTGAGACGTTGGGCGGATCATCTGGTCACCCTGGCCAAGCGGGGCGATCTGCACGCCAGAAGGCAAGCCATGGCCATTGTCAGGGAGAAAAACGTTGTGCACAAGCTCTTCGAAGAGGCCCAAAGCCGTTTCAGCGCTATTGCAGGTGGTTACACGCGTGTGGTCAAACTCGGCCGGCGTGCCGGTGATGCGGCGCCGATTTCGGTCATCGAGCTCGTAACGCCTTCAGCCGACGCCGGCAAGACGAAAAAGAAAACAGTCAAGGCGAAGGCCGCAGTGCCCGACAAGAAAACGGTGGAAGAAAAAGCGGCTGTCGATGAAAAGGGTTCTGACACAGCGACGGAGACCATGCCGGTCGAAGAAGAGACCCGTAAAGCAGCGGAGCCGGAAGAAAAAAGTGAAGAACAGGCCGGCGATCATCCGGTCGCAGAAGCGGCGACCCAAGAGACTGAAACCAAAGCCGCCGATGATAAAAATGAAGCGCCGGAGCAATCCGGTGAGAGTCCGCTTCCTGATACGGAGAAATAAGAAAACACTCCCTGCCCGATGCGGCCATTGGCCGCCGAAATCCTTGAACGTAAATGCCCTGTCCGGAAAACGGACAGGGCTTTTTAC
>JARFQH010000181.1 GCA_029287875.1 Desulfobacteraceae bacterium
TTCCACACGATTGCGCCGGATTATGGTTTGTCTACAAGGCACATCCACCTGCGCATATCGGGATACGTGTGGGTGGATGTAACGCAGTAGACGGGCCATAAGACAAGCAAGAGGTGGAATTATTTTTTGCCGGGGCCCTTAGCCCAACGGTCGTCGCTCCGGCACATGCCGCCGTTATTGAGATCCTACGACGGCCCTTGTCTCCACCGGTTGCCTTCCCGCGGTTTTTAGTGAATGTGAATAGTGTAATCCGCCGGCATAAGCAAGTTTTTTTAAACACCACTTCGTTTGGAATACGTACCGTTGTAAATCTGTGGCCGCAATCACTTTGTGCATGCGCAGAAAATCCCGGCATACGGGTCGTTCCGATGCGGCCGGCACCGGCGCCTTTGCGCTCACGGATTATGCCGCGCAGTGGAATTATCTTTTGCCGGGGCCCTTAAATTTGGGGTTGGAACCAGCGGTTAGTCAAGTTAGAATGACGCGGCAAGGGGGCTTCGACTCAACCATTCAAAAGGTGTTCGGCCTCTTTGAGGTCTGCGGCCTGTTTCACCGGTATGCGCGATTGAAGAGACATCGGGATCGATGTGAGCCGGTCGCTGAGTTTATCACCTGCGGCTTTAACACACACCACCTTCTTGGCACCATAAGCCGAAATCAGGTCCATCGTGTTGCTGAAAAGATCTTGATCGCGCCGATGGTCGAGGCCACTTGAGGGGATGACCGCCAAGCAGGTAAAACCAGGGATTAAAGCCAGGCAGGCTGATTCTAGCTTCCCGACAAAAGCGGGAAGTTCGGTCGGTATCCAAACTTGCAAAAAAATGTAAAGCCTGTTCTTCAGTTTGTTTATCCTGATATCCGGCAAACCGACCCCTTCCAGGCATTGTATCGCGATCGGGTAAATGCCATTTTAATCCGTATGCATTGCGCTCCGCGGCAAGTCCCCAGCGATAGAGGTGACTTGCTTTGTTTTGCAAGCAGAAGTCATGCCAACCCCGCCGATCGATCATATATTATATATTACCAGGATGTTTAGTCGTATACCGAGATCAACCAGAGTGCTTGAGCGTCAATAATCCTGCCACCGAGCGAAATCCGACGCTCAGAAAACCATGATTGGAGACAAGGTTCGTTTTGAGGAGGTTACCTGCACCAGCTCATTGCCGGTCTATCGAATCCAAAGGGCTGCCGTAATGCCCCAGATGGCGTTGAACAGGAACACGAGGAGCGGTGTCAGATAGCCGAGTTCGAAGCCCAGGTAGCCGGCATGGGCCTTGAACGGAAAGACCCAGAACAGCTGGACAAGGGTGGGGCCGAGGCTCAATAAGACACCGCGCGCGAACACGCGGCTTTTCGCTACGGGCAGCAGAAAAATCAACCCCCAGATGCCGCCCCACACGATCCTGGGATAGAGCCACGGCAGTGTCCAGGCCGGGGCAATCTTGACCTGTAAATAAGTCGTGAGACCGGTCATTCCGGCCAGCCAGATGGCGGCGCTGTTTGTCAAACCGCCCAGTGCACCGGCGGAAAAATAGAGGCTTAATTTTCGTATAAAATTTCGCATCGCCTTTTCTCTGATGTGAGGGTTCGTCTACACAAATGCCATACGATTATAGTACAAAAATAGAATCAGATCCGCAAAAAGAAACTTGAAACTCGAAACCCGGAACCAGTGGTGGCTTAAGGGCTATGAGCGTCTGGTCGTTAAAATCGATGATATCCTTTAACTGACAAAACTGACTTAACCGACTCAATTGACACAACCAAACAAGATGGGCGCCTCCGCCCGGATGGATGAACGGTTTCGAAAGACGGCTAAAACTCGCACCCAACGGTCTCTAATCCCGGACAAGGCCCGTCTTTAAATAAGGGGGGTCGGGTTTATTCCCAATGCTGTTCCTTTAATGCGGTATCGCCATTGGGTGCAGGATTTGCCATCCGGATGGCACCACCATGGCGGCTAGACCCACTTCAGGAGTCGTCGCAGCCGACCTTCACCCAACACCGCATTGCGGCCGAGGCGAAGCCGCAGCGTCCGTTCCTCCGCCAGAATCCGGCGCATTTCAGTTGTCAGCACCCGCAGCCGATCATAGGCCGCCAGATCGAGATGACGCTGCCGGTCTCGCCAGGCGATAGCACCGCCGGGCGGCCGCGGTAAGGGATCGTCGCCGCGCAGCTCGCTTCGAGCGCTCATCTGCGCAGCCCTCAGTATGACGAGATTTTGCCGGCTTTCCGCACCGTCACTGTCGGCGACGGACCACGCCAGAGTACTTTCGCTGAGCAGGGCGAACCAGCGCGCGCGACGGATCAAATGCGCGCAGCGGCACAGCAGCGACTCGATAGCGCCGCTCACCGCCTCCGGGGTCCATTCGAAAGGCGGCGGGTCCGTCTGGCCTTCAGGGTCGGGCCGGGTGTCGCCGCCCTCGTCGATCCCTTTTTCCTTGGTTTCCAGAGCGTCCTTCCAGCACCGGGTGCCGATGCGCATCAGTGCCGGCCAGATCGTCTCTGCCGCCGGCAGACCTGTGTGCTGGTGTCGAAACATCCGCAACCCCTCGACAAAACACTGGGGCTCAGGGGCCTGCGGCGGCGGAATGCCCAACAAATTCTCCGTTGAGGTTTCCTGCAGCCGGTCGAGTATCGGTTCTCCCTGCTGCAGCAGGCAGCCGATATCGTGCACTGCGGCAAAGGCCTTACTGCCGGGAAGCGGTCCGATGTGATGCCTGCCGTCAGGAACCGGTGAAAAAGACCGAAAGTCCTTTGTGCCGAACACTACCTGCCGCCGGCCCTCCTGCAGGGCTTTGTTGTAAGGCGGGCAAACACGTTTGATCTCACAAGATTCGAGCAAGGCGGCTTCCAGCGCCGATGCGGTCGGTGTCACCTCCACGCCGACGGCCTGAGAAAGCATTTCGAGGGTGTGTTCCGCATGCCGGCGACGCGCCTGGAAGTAGCTGTTGACGCGCTGTTTGAGCGACGCGGCCTTGCCGATGTAGAGAATGTCACCGTTGACCCGAAGCATGCGGTAGATGCCGGGCCTGTCAGGAAGCACCGCTCGCGCTTCGCGGGGCATGGGAAATGATCTTTTGGGCGAAGGAACCGGGCAGGTGCGCAGCCAGTTGTGAAGCTCGTCCCAGGTGTGGATACCGGCATCCTGCGCCAGAAGACGCACAAGGTTTTGCCAGATGGCAGCGGTGGCCGCCGTGTGTGCCGCGCAGCGCTTGAGTGCGGGGACCGGGTGTCCCAGAAATCCGGCCACCGCCCGAAGCCCCTTGCGGGGTAGCCCGGGCATCAAACGACGGGTAATTTCGTGCGTACAGATGATGTCAAAGGGAAAAACGCGGTTGGGAGAATACGACCGATGAAGGTGCCGGAGAAAGGCCTTTTCGTAACGGGCGAAGTGGATCACGGTCGGGCAGAGGCCGTTGCGGTCGAGCGGCGGCAGGCTGCGGGCCGCCGCCTCGAGTTGCCTGTATACATCCGGGGCACGGGCTCCCGCGGCAAGTTCGCTGCTGTCGACGCCCGTCAACCGTTCCACCGCCCGCGAGATGGAGACGCCGTCCGGCAGCTGCAATAGAAATGAAACGGAATCGCACTCAAGCGCACCGTCCGGACGACCGGCACAGGCTGTCGACCAACCGATCTCAAAGAGATGAGCTGTCGGGGGATGGCTGCCGCTTGCCTGGCAGTCCACCACCAGAATGGTGAGATTTTCAAGAATATTGGTGTTGTTCGAGGCCAATTATTGACTTTCCTTGCATCGCAACTCTTCTTTACGGTACCCGCCGAGCATCACGCATAGTCTCCTTAACCGTATGAACCACACGTGTTTATCATCAAAAACCCAACAATTTTAAAGCAATCCGATCGGCGACTTTTTTGACTTTTTCAGACGCGACGGCCTCCATCCCCCTTGGTATCGGACGCAGTGCGGGGGGATGGTCAAAATAGGCGCTCATGGACATCCGCACGGCCCAAACCAGCGGGCAATCCGGCGCCGTGTGATGGTTGAGGACCAGCAGGCGGCCTTCACTGGTGTCCGACGCCACCACCGAAAGATCGATCTGGGCCTCATCGTAGAACTGTTTGAGGGTCATCCCGCTGAAGTGGCGCTGCCCGGTCTTCCAGGGGCCAGACTGACTTTTACTGTTCGATAAGAACCCTAGCTCGTCGTCGAAGCGGGTGCAGAGGGATTTGGATTCGTGGAGAAAAGCACGCTCCACACCTTGGTTTCCGGATTGAGGTTATAATCGACCGCGAAGTGCACCGTCACATCTGCTTGTATGTTCGTGTTGGCGACGACCAGAAGTTCGCGATCGTTCAGGATGCGCGAAAAAGCAATGACGCCCCCGGGATACGCTGAGTAGCCGAAGTCGATTTGATTGCCGCTGCATACGCGAAAGTACTGCCGGCCGAAGCGCAGTGGCGGTTGCAGTTCTCGCAAGGCGCTGAGATCCTTCAAGGTTTGATAAAGCACCTGATCGGGTGAAAAGGCGTTCTGAAGACCCCATAGCGCTTCACGAACATATTCGCGCCGGTTGCCGTGACCGCTTAAGCCGTGCTCGGTTCCGTAGTAGATACAGGGGATTCCCTGCATGGTCATGAGGCAGGTCAGGGCCAGCCTTGTTTGTTCAGGATACGCCGGATTGTGAAAGCGTTCGTTCAGGTCATGGTTGTCGAGAAAGGTGATGTAATAGCGGCCGGCATCGGCGTGTGAACTGACAACTGTTTTGAGCACTTGTCGCCGATAGTCAAAGTGGGCGGCCAATTCGCTTGGCGGTGCAAAGCCCTTGCACACCGCGACCAGGCGTTTGCGCATTGGAAAGTCGATCGCGGCGTCGACACCGATCAAATCGTGCTCTTTCAAGGTGTTGCGTCCGACAAATTCAGCAATTTTAGCTTCCTGATCGTCCTGCCAAACCTCTCCAAAAGTGAAAAAGTTTTTCTTGCCGATGGAAAGGGCAAACTCGCGCATGGCATTACCGAATACGCGCGCAAAATCGCCTTCGGCATACTGGAGTGTATCGATGCGGTAGCCGTCGAGGTCGAACTTGGCAATCAGATAATGGTAGGCACGGATGAGGTGATTCCGCACCGGGTAAAGGGATTGACCGGGTATTTTATACTCGGTCACGAGTTCCTTTAAACGGTCGAAATCGCCCGTTGTGGGATCGGGGCTAAGGTCGTATGTGCCGCGACGCCGGAAATAATCGTTTTGTTGAAAATCTTTAGGCCAGATGCCGGCTTCCTGGGGCAGGTTAACGATGGTTGCGATATCCGTCCAATCGGCCTGGGCCACGCCCTGATCGTTGCGCCAGTAAATCGTATATTCGCCGTCTTGTTTCCAGGGTGCGGCATCCCTCATGCCCTCGTAGTCGAAAAGATCACCGACATGGTTGAGGACAATGTCGAGGATAACGTATATACCCTGGGCATGGGCCTCATCGACCAAATCCCGGAACTCCCGGTCGGCCAGGGCAGGGTTTTGTCTGGCCGCATCCGGGTCAATGCAAAACCGTGGTTCGACGCGCAGAAAGTCGAGGATGCCGTAACCGCCCCAATACCATTCAAACCAGGGCGGATTCATGAGCACCGGTGACAGCCAGATGGCACCGACACCGAGATCCCTCAAATACGGTAGTCGACGCTTTATTCCGGCAAAAGAACCACCCTGGTAAGTGTCGCTGGGATCGGCGGAGCGTGGTGGCGCACTCGGGTTGTCGAAGCGGTCAACGAGCAGGAAATAAATCCAGTGATCACGCCAGTCGGCCGGCGACGGAAAGGGGTAGGGAATTTCCTTACCGCCGGCTGTGCGGGTCGTGGACGGTGTGGCATTGAGGACAGTGGCGATATCAGCATCGTTCAGCGAATTTACCATTGCCATTACCCCCCTGTTAAATGGTACATTATTGGCTATTCCCAAATAACGCGAACTTGTCGAGGTAAGGTTCCAGACACGGCTGGTGTGGACCGACTGCCCGGCATCAAGTACTTTGCTGCTGACGTCGTCGGCTGTGAGGACAGGTTGTTCGGTGTCGGCTGCAGAGAATTCAGGGTTCAGCTATCAAGTGCTGTGCGGATAGAGCGCCGAGGACAAATGCTTTATACAATTCTCATACATTGTCAAGTTCTTTGGTGTAAACACCATCGGCAGGTTTTAGAAAATCAAGGAGGTTGAAAACCCGCATGCCAAAACCAAAAAACGCCATGGAAATCTTTCAACTGCTCGACCAGTCGAACTGCCGGCAATGCGGGGAAAAGACCTGTCTGGCTTTTGCCGGCGCGGTTTTTACAGGCAGAAGAAAGCTCGAGGATTGCCCGCAGCTATCTCCAGAAATCACTCAGTGCTGCGCCGAGGAAAGCCAAGTTGAAAACGTCGCGGAGCAGAACCGGGACGCCTACCTGGCGCAGCTCAAAAACGAGGTCGCCGGCATTGATCTCGCGAAAGTCGCTGATAGGTCGGGAGGCAGATTCGTAGACGGCACACTGACACTCAAGGTGCTCGGAAAGAATTTCGGTGTGGATGAAAATGGAAAACTCTTCGCCGACATCCACATCAATCCCTGGGTGGCGGTCCCGTTTCTCAGCTATATACTTTACGGCAAGGGACGTCCGGTATCGGGAAATTGGGTGTCGTTCAGGGATCTGAAAGACGGTATGGAGCGCTACCCTCTGTTTCAGAAGCGCTGTGAAGCCCCCATGAAGCGTGTGGCTGATGCTTACCCCCGGCTTTTTGACGACCTGGTGCACATCTTCAGCGGCCTCAAAGTGGCAGAAGAGTTCGAATCGGACATATCCGTCGTCCTGCATCCACTTCCCAAGGTGCCCATCATGATCTGCTATTGGCTGCCCGAAGACGGGCTCGCATCGAGCCTCAACCTTTACTTCGATCAAACAGTCGACGAAAATCTCGACATCGGTTCGATTTTCTCGATAGGGGCCGGATTGTCGCAAATGTTTGCCAATCTCGCCCGCAGACACGGATTCCCCGAAGCGACTGCATCATAGATCAACCTTCTCAGAATGAATAGATTTTCTGCTGCCTGCTCTTTACCGGCTGTATGTTGAGGTATTGGTGGCGATCGGCGGAGCGAACCTTCAGAGACTGGATTCGTACACGCTTGAGAACTTCGAGAGGCACCTCTACTCCGGCGTTTCCGAGGGCCCAGATTCTGCGGTAACAATCGGCCAGCGTGCTGACCGGCTCCGAATTAACAGTCAAAATGATATCACCGGGTTGAAGACCCGCTTTTTCGGCCGGACCATCTGCAGCAACCCGAGTGACGATCACCCGGCCGTGGCTTTCCTCCAGGTAAACACCCAACCAAGGCCGTACCGGGTATTGGGATCGTCCGGTTGTCAGTAAAGCCTTTCGGATCGGCTTGAGCAGGTCGATAGGAACGAACATGTTGCCGGAAACCCGACCGTAACCGGACATGGTCAGGCGGGTGGAAATAGAGCCGATGCCCAGCAACCGCCCATCGGGTCCAATCAGGGCGGCACCGGCGAAATCGGGATGAGCCGGTGCAGTGTAAATGGCGTCGTCCAGAAGGTATTCCCAGTAGCCGGCAAACTCTCCCCTTGACAGGACGTAAGCGCGGCGGGCGTTTTCCACCCCCCCGTAAGCCGCGACCATTACCTCATCACCTTCCTTAACATCGGCTGAGCGCCCGAGTTTGACCGGCTCGACTTTCGGTGGAATCACGGTTCGCAGCAAGCCGAAGCCTGTTTCCTGGTCGTAGGCGACGAAATAGGCGGAAACCGGTGCGGCCGATCCGAGAACGACCTCGATCGATTCGGCTTCAACGATGAGGTAGCCGATTGTCAGTATCAGCCCCTCCGAATCGATAACCACACCGCTGCCCTCCCTCTCGGTTCCAAGTGCAGCGGCCGTTCGGGCGGTCTCAGGTATGACAGCCCTTACCTTTACGATGGCGTTCAGCGGATTATCATTATCTTGGGCTGACCACACCGGCCCTATTAGGCCGACTATAAACAAAAAAATGGCAAAACGATATATTGTCATTATTGATCGCCTGTATAGGTCTTTCCGACGATTCCGTATCCGCAGGTTGGAAAAACCGTCTGCGACGGTCGGCCACCGCACCGAAGTTAGGAGAGAACCAGATCGAGCGCTAAACGTGCAGCGGAAACGGAAGGAAATGTTTTGGCCGCCACAACCGTGGTGATGATCGGCAGTATCCAGTGGCCTTGACCGGGTCTTTCTTGCCCGTGACAGCAGATCAAGCGTTTGCGACCGGAAAAAGAATAAGTCTTTATATGCGAAAATAAGACCGACGACACCGAAATGTCAATTAGCGCTTACAACGATTCGTTTCCCCAATGGAATAGTGGTTATCCGGGCGATTCGACCTTAGCCCGATTCTTTTTCGAAGCGGGATCGCAGCTGAGTTGATCGAAATCCGTTGCCAGGGATTCGAGGCGCTTTGAAAGATGGTTTCTCTGTTTCGGCGTGAGGGTTTTCAATAGCTGGGCCAGCAACTCGAGGGTGCGTTGCGTGTTGACGTCAATTTTACGCTGGTAATTTTCGGTTCTGAATTCCTCGGTATTTGTGAGCAAACCGCGGAGTGCGGTTTCAAATTCATCCAGGGTGGTTCGGCTTTCCAGCAAATGCCGCCCGGCGGCCTGAATCTTGCGGCGGTGGACTACCCGGTCGGCTGCGATGGACTCGAATTGCAGACTCCAGTCGGTAAGCGCCTGGAGCTGAAATTCGGTCATGTCGCCTAACCAAAAATCCAAGCGCTTTTGCATGCGCTTTTGGCGTTTATAGATGATTTTCTGTGCTGGCGGTGCAACGAACTCGCTTTCGATTTCGCGGTTTTTATTTTCCAGATTCTCGAAGAGTTCATCGACCTGCTCATCCGTAGCCGAGTAAAGGATGTCGGCAATGTCGGGAGTGATTCGAAGTATCAGAGCTTTCCAGTACACGGTCAGCCGAATTTTGTATGCATCCAGGCGTTCCACCGTAACCGGTCGACCACTGTCGTCTACCTCCCGGCGTATATCCCGCAGAAATTCAGCGTACTCGGGTAGTTGCGTCCGGCAGTGCCAGTCGAGCTGCCGCGCGAGTCGCGCTCTGAACTGGCTGCTTTGGCCGGATTCCAGAGAAATGTAATCGTTCACATACCAGGGTATGAGCCAGTCCAGTTTGGGGTAGTACATCCTGGGGCCACAGGCGCTCAACAAAATGAGCCCAATCACCAGGACCAGTATTTTTTTCATATTACCATCATGGGGGGATTGCGGCGGTGACTATGGCCGGAAGGCGCTGCAAGAACGCTACCGGACGGCACATAAAAACAGCTCCCAATGTTCGGCAAATAGCGAGCACATCGTCGGGTCTGATGGGAAGATGCCACAGGGACAAGGAGCCGCTCATCGCCTCGCGTTCACGTTTGCAACCACCGGCCAACTAAATAACCGCCTGCGGAAACGATGGTGCACAGTACAACCCCCCAGGCGATGTCGACCGGAACCAAGGCGGCCGGCCAATTTCGAATCAGCGCGTAGTTGGTCAGTTCGTAAGTGGCATAGGTAAAAAAGCCGTACAAAGCACCGAGGACCATCGCATTGACCAGTGAGGTCCGACTTAATGCGGGCGCGACACAAAAGATCATCAGACCGACAATATAGATCACGTAAAAGGCAATCGCCGCCGGCCAGTTGACCCGCTGACTGAGTAATTCCCCCAGTTGACGGTTATAAAAGGACTGGGCCACCCAGCCGAGCCAGATAAAATCCACTACCAGAAACACCAGCAGGCTGGCTGCGTAGATAATGCAATATTTATAAAGCGGCATTTTCCTGTTGTCTCCCTGATTAGCACAATTGATAAATTAGGTATAAAGTTAATGAAATCAATTTTATAACGTTTTTAACTTAATGTGGAACTTAACGGTGCTATACCCAATGGAAAGGTCATCTATAGAGATACTATCCCGGGTATTGGGGTATTCAGAAATCTCAAATTCCAAGGAAATCCCAACATAGGTTGACCTGTTCAGGGTTCAACGTTCTGGGTTAAAGGCCCTTAAACGGCTCAGGTTAAAATAATTCTGGCTTCAAGGTGTTTATACGTTTCACCCAATGGGGTATGTCGAATATTCCGGATCTTGATCAATAGTATATGCGGTATCCATCGGTACTAAACTTTGAACCATGAACCCTCAACCTGGAGCCGATCGGCTTTATTTGTTATTTGCGATGCAGAGCTCAACCCTGAACCTATGACCAATCAGTCTTTAATTTAATCTTTTTTAAAAGAGGCCTTAGCAGGTAATACAAACCGGTCACTGTCGGCAGGCAAATAAGACTCCACGCCACGATCGCACGCAGGGTCGTGTCCCACAGTTGTCGGATGGTGTCCAAAAGATCGGTTTTGAACATCGAGATCAGTTGCGAAGCCGAGAGAGGCAGCGGGTCGACGCCGAACAGCCAAGCACCGAACTGGAAAAATGGAATCAGAAGCGCAATTTGAAGCGGATACACCAGGTAATTGACCAGCTGGATGGCCGGCAGATTCAGCCGGAGGACAAGAGCGGCTATAGTGCACAACAGTGTTGTGGAGCCGATCACGGGAAATATACCGATAACCACGCCAACAGCCATACCCAAGGCTATCTTTTCCGGGGAAATACCCTGACGGAGCAATTTGACAATCGGATCGATAATTTTTCTTTGAAAATATCCCCGCTTCATCAACCGTTTCACCGTGTAACAAGTTTTCAACGTGCGCGTCTACCATCAACCTGAAAACGTTTCGTACAATATAGGGCTCTTTGGCCGAATTTCCAGTCGGCGGCATTTTCATCAAAAAAAACATCAAGCGTTTGAATCGGTTTTGAACTTTTTTCGATGTGCCGGGCAGCACCTTAGGAAAGGAGGGCTTTAGACCGTTCGAGCGGGAGAAAATCGGGACACGTCAAATGCCGGTTCCGTTCCTGCAATCAAGTCCGCTAAAACTTCACCCAATACCGGTGCAAACTTGAAACCGTGACCGGCCAGAGCGGCAGTGAAGACGTTATCGTACCCGGGAAGTGCACCCAGCAAGAACTCACCGTCAGGGGTTTGCGTGTAAAGACAGACATCGGAGTCGATGGTGCAATTTGCCAAAGTCGGGATGAAATTCCCCAAAAAAGACCGGATGTCCGCAACCTCTTCGGGGGTAACGAATCGGACAGGTGCTTCAGGATCGCAATCTGAGAGGTTGTTGTGAGCAGCCACTTTGACGCACCCACCGGATCCGATAACCGGCAGTGAGTAAAGCTCAGCGTATTGCGTATTGCTCTCGATTTCGAACGCCGGGAGCTGCCAGAAATTGACGGGAAAGTTTCCCAGTTCGAAGGCCTTTTCCGAAGGCGGCGCCACCCAATGAACCGGAACCCGTTTAGGCGAAAGCCTATCGCCCAAGATACCGAGCAGGGACTTGTTGCGTGCGCCGGCTGCCAGCAGCAAGCTCCCCCCTTCGAGCGTTTCCCTGGTTGTATGAACCCGAATACGGTCGCCGTGTTTTGACCAGTGTTCCACCCGTTCGTCGAATCGCAACACCGCTCCCGCCCTTTCTGACTCGTTCAGGAGCGTGGTGATGCTCAATTCCGGGAATAACAGACCGGCCTCGACTTCCAATCCTGCCGCGAGCGCGTCGGAAGGGGCCAACTGCGGCCATCGCTTACGGACCTCGGCCGCCGTCAGAGCATGATGAGGGATATTGCCGGTGCGCGCGCTGCCGAGAAAACCTTTTAAAGCCGGGCCATCCGGCAGACCGATGGTTAAATTGCCCGTCGAGACGAGAAGTGATGTCCCCGTATCCCGCTCCAGTCTCCGCCATAGCTCCCATGCCCGCAATGCCATGGGGACGTAACCGGTACCTTCCAGGTAAGCCCGGCGGATGCTGCGCGATTGGCCATGGTGACTGCCCCGATTGTGCGGTGGGCGAAAGGCGTCAAGGCCGATAACAGAATGACCCCGGCGCGCCAGCTCCATAGCGGTTGCGGAACCGACCGTACCCAACCCGGCGATGATAACGTCATATGCGTTCATGAGATGTCAACCTGTAGGTGCAGAAAAAGGTAAGGAATCAGTCCAACCAGCAGGGTTACCGCATACCGGGAGGCGCGTTTTTTCGCACGCCTTTCTCGACCTGCCGCGTGGTGGGATAATAAACGCTCTGAAAGTGAAACAGCAATCCGATCCCCCAGCCGATCACCGGCCACTGAAACCACCAGGGTCCGGGTGTAAAGCTGTTGATCAGCAGCAGTATGCCACAGGTAATGAGGTAGCTCCAAAGGTGCCAGTGGAATCCGAATTTGCGGCTTTGCCGCCAATCTCTTTCCGCAGTCTCTTTTGACTTTTCTGCCATTTCCTGTAAAAGAGCCGCTTCAATCACCTCGGATTTTAGTCCCAGTTCGCGGCCGATCTCAAGAAGATCTTCGCGGCTGATGCCGATGCGCTGTTTTAGCAACAGTGCCCGCTGAATGACGCGATTGACCTCTTCTGTGCTGAATGATTTCATAAATCACAATTACCCAGTGCTCGGCGCCGGCGCCGTTTTAATGTAGACATCCCGCTGAGGAAAGGGGATGTCGATCCCTTCTTTTATAAACCGCTTGTAGACCGCAGTATTCAGCAAATGCGTCACCCGTCCGCGCAGAACCGGCTTATCCACCCAGCATAGGAGTTCGTGATCGAGGCTCGAATCACCGAAGGCACGAAAGCGCACCCGTGGCGCCGGCGCCTTGCAGACTTCCGGTTGGCTGCCGGCCACATCCATGAGCACCGACTTCACTTTGTCGATGTCCGATCCGTAGGCCACGCCAACTTTGACGCGGATGCGGTATCGTTCGTAGGGACCACCGGTCTCATTGGTGATCTTGGCGTTACCCATGATGGAATTGGGCACTGTGATCTCGACGTCGTCGCGGGTCAGCAAACGTGTGCTGCGAATACCGATGTGTGTCACCTCCCCCCGCTCGCCCGAATCCAGCACGATGAAATCCCCGAGCTTGAAGGGCGCATCGGTCAGGATGAACACCCCCGAAAACAGGTTGGCCAGCGTATCTTTGGCGGCAAATGAGATGGCCAAACCGAGAATACCGGCCGAGGCTATCCAGGCAGTCACATTGATGTTCCAGGCCAGAAAAACGAAGTAGAGCGCCAGGGCCACAACCAAAAGCACCAGCAGATTATTGAACAACGGCAGCGTGCGGTGCTGAATCAGGGTGAACCGGCTGTCGTCGCGGCTCACCAGTTCAATGATCAGCTGTAGGAACCGAGCGGCGGCCTTTGCCCAGAGAAAGATGGCCACGGTTTTCAGTCCGCTCAGGGTCACAAAGTGGACGGTCTGTGAAAAATCCAGCCGATCGGCGGCCACCGCCAACCCGAGGAGCAGGATGCTGACAAAGATCGGCCTGTGAAAAATATCGAGGATCTGGTCGTCCAGCGTGAACTTCGTTTTCTTCAGGAGACGCTTGATGAACCGGGTCATGAACATGTCCGCGATTTTGGCGACGAAGACAAAAAGGACAAAGATCAAAACGGCCTGCAAATAACGATTGGGAGCGATTTTCGCGAGCGCATCCAGTAACTGCTCTTTGTTGAAATCCATTGCCTTTCCTTCTTCGATAAGTTCTGACGGTTTAAAATTCGCAGTGGTATCTGTCGTTGAACTGATCCATCACGGCCAACAAGTCTTTCGGCAATTTTTCCTTGACCTGAAATACGATGCCTGCGGGGATATGTTTGTAATAGGCCTGGGCGATGCCGCCGGCGATGCAAGCCATGGTGTCGGCATCCCCACCGAGTGATATGGCGTTTTTCACGGTGGTCTCGTAATCATCGGCATCGAGAAAGGCGATGATGGACTCGGGCACAGATCCCTGGCAGGAGACATCGAAGAAATAATCCGGCCTGATGTCCTCGACCGTGCGATGAAGATCGTAAGAAAAGCGGTCTTCGATCTGGTTTCGAATAGTCTCCTTGTTTTCGCCTCTTCGCGCCAAAAAAACGGCCAGCGCCGTTGCTTGTGCCCCTTTGATACCTTCCGGATGGTTGTGGCTGACCACGGCGGATTGCCTGGCATGTGACAGCACCTCTTCAATCGTTTCATAGGCAAAACCCACAGGAGACACCCTCATGGCCGAGCCGTTTCCGTAACTGTTGTAAGGCGCAGCGTCGGCTTCCCAGATCCAGCGCCTGAACGAGCCGCCGTATGGCAAATTGGGGTATTTTTGCGCAAAGGACTTGAGCGACTTAGTATAATCAATTCCGGTGATTATGGCATTGGCGACCGCGATTGTCAAAACCGTATCGTCTGTAAATCCGGCCACTCTTGAGGGAAAATTCACCGTTTTAATCGGATAGCTTTCGTAAGGTGATCCGATCATGTCCCCCGCGATAGCACCGATCATTTTGACTTCCTTCATTTGAAAAAAGGCGGAACTTTTTACTGTCCCGCCTTTTTTTACACTGCAGCTGTCCCCGAAATCAATCACTTCAGCGTTTCGTCTAAAAATTCCGTAAAGCGCTTCCAGGATTTCTTGTCCGCATCTGCTCTGTACCGGTCGCCGCCAAACACGGTGAAGGCATGGGGTGCGCCACCGTACGTGATCATTTCGTTTGATACACCCTTTGCCTCCAGCTCATTGGCAAGCGTTGCGAAATCTTGCATGCTGACGGCCGTGTCTGCCGTGCCATGCAGGATCAAGAATTTGCCCTTGGCTTTTGAGTAGTCCTGCCCCTCGGGTGTTTTCAATCCGCCATGAAACGTGACAAAGCCTTTCATGTCGGCCCCCGACCTGGCAAACTCCAGCACGGCGGCTCCGCCGAAGCAGTATCCCATTGCCACGGCATTGCCGGTATCGGCCCCCTGGGATTGGGCTGTTTTCAGTGCCGCATTTAACAGCGTGCGCATTTTTTCTCGGTCTTTATACAATTCACCGGTATGCTGACGCTTGTCTTCCATCTTGGTCGGCCTGACGCCGGCTCCGAACAAGTCGACGGCAAACACCGTATATCCCATCTCCGCCAGCATGTCGGCCCGTTTGACTTCATAGTCCGTCAGCCCGTCCCAGTCATGGACCAAAAGTATCAGGGGGGCATTGCCGGAGGCTCCGGTATAATATCCCTCATAAGAGGCACCATTCACCTCGTAGACAACTGATTTACCGGCAGCGGCAGCCGTGGATGATATCATTATTACCAAAACAACAGTAAATATCGTTTTCATTTGACTCCTCCATAAATCGATACTGATATGGTTTTAAACTTCAGGACCACATTGGTTATGGCTCTAACAATAGGAACAGATGACCAAAATGCAATATCTGCTAATATGAATGGAAGAATTTTTCTCATTTACTTTGAAACATGTCATCCAACATTGATAACCTCCACATCGTGCTTAAAATGTAGTTGGTGACAATTTTTTAATTTTTTTGATGAAATTGCAGACTCCCAATGATCACAGACTTCTTTTCCAAACCCGAAACCATCGCATTTTCGCTGTTAGCTATTGTTTATGTATTGGGCAGGAAATACATCGAGAGGAAGGAGAGACGGACGCGTCTCATCAGCGATGAAGAATACTTGGCATCTATGGCGGCGGGCATGAACTGCAGCGAGTATGATTTGTTTTTGGTGGCTGCCAAGAAATGGCACGTTTCCATTTTGCAAATCGAAGATGATTTTAAACGCTATTTAATCGCCGGGGTTCTGCCGCATTATGTGCGGGATTTTGTTCGAAAGAACAGATCTGCAGATGGTGTTGAAAAAAATGATAAGATCAATCCAGGCGGCAAACTACCGGCCTCATGGTCGGCTTGAATAGGATTCTGCTTGACATCATTTTTCCGATTGACAATCTTGCTTTTCCTGTTGGCCTTGTTCGGCACCGCAAAAGGCCAATCTGCGGCGGCTCAAGACAACCGGATGATTGTCTGCCTGTTAACTTTGGAGCATGCGGACGCAGAGCAATTAGTCACTGTACTGTCTCCCCTCCTCTCACCCAATGGCACCATCACCGCTTACTCTCCCACCAACACCCTTATCATCAAAGACAGGTCTTCGGTTGTGCAGATGCTGGTAAAAGCCGTGAAGGGGAAGCCGGATCTGTCTGGATGCGACAATTGGAAACAGACACCGGGTGGTAATTGAAAGACCGCCGACAAGACGAAAACGCGAAGTTACCCCCAACATTGCAAAAGCCGGAGGGCTTGAGAGTCCTGGTGAAGCTGTAATTTCCTACCGCAATCCCTTGATCCCGCCGACGGCGGAACGGGATCTGAAGTTCTCCGGCTTTCTGCGTTGTTTTCAGGGTAAACAACGTGGCAAAATCGATGTCATCCTTCGAATTCACTGATGGGGATATCCTGAAATTAGTGGTTTTTCTATGATATTGGATATAATTACAGCTTATTAGCTTCCTTTGCCATGTTGTTTATGCATCTATGGGGTTACCAGAGGTAGTGATCGTTACGCACTGAGGATTCGTGCCGAAACCTGAAGGGTAAAAGCAGTTGCCCGCATCGGTCACAGCAGGCATCCTGGTCATCGAAATTTGATATCGTAATCCCCAGAAGTCTGACTTTCTTTTCGCCGGCCGCGGTTTTCAACAGCAGCGGGTTGACATATTTCATTATGGTCGCGGCGCTTTCCACGGGCTCCTCAACTGTTATGCTCCTGGTGATGCTCTTGAAATCGAAATACTTTACTTTCAGCGTAACCGTCCGGCCCCTGGCTTCACTCCTGATCAGTGAATTTTCCACTTTGAAAGACAGGTTTTCCAGTATCTCGACCATCTGATCGATGTTGTCGATGTCCTCCGGCAGGGTTGTTTCCTTACCGATCGATTTTCTGATTCGATTGGGATCCACAGGTCTGTCATCCAATCCGTGGGCGATGTCGTAATAATAACCGCCTGTCTTCCCGAACAGCTGAATTAAACGCGTCTTTTCAAATTTTCTGAGATCGGCGCCGGTTTTGATCCCGAGACCGTGCATTTTTTCCTCGGTGACTCTGCCGACCCCAAAAAATTTTCTTATCGGTAACTGCTCGATAAATTCGTCGGCGGCCTCAGGCGGAATGACCGTTATGCCGTCTGGCTTGTTGACATCCGAGGCCACCTTGGCGAGGAACTTGTTGAAGGACACACCGGCCGAGGCCGTGAGCTTGCCGGTTCGTTCGTAAACCTTCTTCTTGATCTCCCTGGCGATAAGAGTGGCCGAAATCATCCCCTTGCGGTTTTGGGTGACATCGAGAAACGCCTCGTCCAGGGACAGCGGCTCCACAAGATCGGTATATTCACAGAATATGTCCCTTATTTGAGACGATACGGATTTGTAGACGTCGAATCGCGGCCGAATGAACACTGCCGCGGGACAGAGCCTGTGAGCCGTTGAAGAAGCCATGGCCGAGTGGATCCCGAACTTACGCGCTTCATATGAACAGGCCGCGACCACCCCTCTCGACTGCGGCTCACCTCCCACAATCACCGGTTTTCCCTTCAGCTCGGGTCTGTCCCGTTGCTCGACGGAGGCATAGAAGGCGTCCATATCGATGTGAATTATTTTGCGAACGGGTTGCATCTGCTGGTAATATTTCCACCTGATGGGATCAGAGAGATCAATTGAGGCAGGGGTGGCTTGTTAAAAATAATTTTCCTCACCAGTTCGGGACTTTTCAAGACACAGGAAATCAAAGGATTCCCGAACAGGCGCCACAATTGGCCTATCCTCCGCTCCATGATGAACTTTTTCTTCACCATGTGCCACAATCTTTGCGGATAACGGTCGACCTGGTTTGAGGCAATGAGCTCGGCGGCCATACGGCCGCTCAAACAGGCCATGTCCATTCCGCCGCCGTGAAGAGGCGAGCAGAGTGCGGCGGCATCCCCTACCAGTAAAACATTTCCCCAGACCAGCCTAGTGATACCGATTGAGGGGGTGAAGCTCGAAAAATTATTCAGAATTCGATAGTCGCGCAGACCAAGGTGGTTCAACAAACGGTCAAGCTCCCTTTTCAGACGAACCCCCCGGTTCTTTTTCGCGTGATTAAACCGGCCTACCCCGATATTGGCGATATCCGGCCCCTTTGGGAAAATATAATAATATCCGATGTACCGGTGTTCATAACCCACCAGAATCGTGTTCGGTCCCACAAAACCGAAGTCACCTTCGACGGCATATTGAGCTAAAAGGGTTGCGTTTCTTGTATAATCGGGGAGAAAGCCATACACCTTGGATTTCAGCGACGGTGCTCCACTGGCATCGATTACAAATCTATAGTCACCCATCATGCGGCTGAGCCGCTCTTTTTCGATGAGGCAATTCTCTCTTATGTCGACGCCGAGCCTTGCGGCCCTTTTTGCCAACGATTTTTGCCACGTGGCGCGATCGATCATCCACAGCCCAAGGTTCTCAGGCAAATTCACAAAGTGGGCTCTGCCGTTAAAAAAGTTCACCCTTCCAACCTTGAACAAAACGCCTGCCGCCGGTTTTTCCAAGACACCCAGGGTATCGATGAAGCCTTCGGCGCACTTTATGCCGCTCCCGATCTCACCCTTTTCAAAAAGATGCACCTCGAGCCCCGATTCCGCCGCTTTGATCGCAGCGGAAAGTCCACCCGGGCCACCGCCGATAATTGCAATCCGTTTTTCCATATTAGACACTCATGGTCCTACGGGTCGCCACGGTGCATGAAAATGATGCGCCGGAGCCCGGATAAGCGGTTGAGAACATCGGTTGACTGCCTGAGTCGTCAACGGGGTCTTAGACCGGACCCAATGCCGATACCGCATGAAACGCACAACATTGGGGACAAATCCGAACCCCTTATTTGAAGACGGGCCTGGTCCGGTCTTAGATCCCTTAGGCGGCGAGTTTCAGCCGTCTTTCGAAGCCGATTATCCGGGCGGAAGCGCCTACCTTTATTTACATACGAACAGGCAATTTTAGTATTAAATTTTGATCTCACCTATCAAAACAGTAGGGACGGCAGAAGCTGAAGCTCACGGGCACATCACGGCTATTCGAGATAATCCTCACCAAAGACTTTCCGTCCGATAAAGAGTCTGAGGTCTCTATCGGGTTGCTCATTCACGTCGCCCGGCCATACCATCCTCTGATTGACGACCCTGCCGGAAATCCTCCCTTTTGACGCCAAACACCGGCTGCAAATGGGACTCGTCGTATCCCCTGTTTCCGAACCCGTTACGATTGTATTGATTGATCCCACCGGTTCCCCCCGAATCGAGACGCCGCAAATATTGACGCAGCCGCAGTCCAACTCGATCATGGCCATGCCGATGGCATCAGGGTGCTTCATCACAAGCCGGTTGCAGATATTTTTCAAGGCTTCCATTCTAACAAGTTTAGATTTTTCCATCTTGACGACCTGATTCCCGTCGATTGGTTGTTAATTTTATGTTTTCTTTTCCTCCATAGCCGGTTTCCAGACGACCTCATACAAGTCTTTACGCCGGCTTCGGATATTTTGAACGCTCCCCTGCTGCCGCAGTTCTTTTACCAAGTCGAGGTCTAAATCCACCATCAGCGTCATTTCCGTGTTAGGTATCAAAAATTCGATTCTCATTACCGCCCTTTAACCCCCAGTATTGGGCCTCGTCTGGGGTAATGTGTATCTTGTCTGGTCTTTAAAAATCGAATGGTGCATCAATTGGGTCGAGTTCCATTTTTCACCCAATGGGTTAAAGCAGCCAATCCAAACAATGGTATAAAAATTTTGGGAAATTAGCATTTTATAACCCTTGAACCCCTGGCCCAGACCTGGCATGTCCAGATGTGGTGATGGAAAGACAAGTCCATAGAATGCGAAAACAATATCATAGTCACATCCCGCCGCGCCAGGGCAGGCTTGAACCCTGTAACCGATCAGTTTGGTCTGAGTCTACTCCCATAAACCCAATTGCAAATGTCGTACAATTCCAGTCCAAAATCAAGTGTTGCCGTGCTGGAAAGGAAATAATGACCTCGGCATCAGTCACAGCGCGGCCGGTTCTTTGTCCTTGCTAATCTCCTGTGGCTACTTCCTCCTGTTGGTCGGCTCCGGATATATTGCCGCGAAGCTGTGAGGGATTTCTTTTTGAGGAGTGCTGATTGTTGAATATATTGACAAAATGAAGTTTCACGATAAGGAAGAACTGGAATCGATGAAATCCATTGAGACCGAAGCGTGGGTTTCAGTTAATAATCTGAAAGAAGAGATTAAAAAGGCAAAAAAAGCAGCCGAAGCAACGCTTACAAAAAGCGAGAGGATGAATATACATATATCGCCAAACGATCTGAGGCGCCTCAAAATAAAGGCAATGGAAGAAGGGATGCCGTATCAAACCCTGGTTTCAAACATCATTCATAAATATCTGATCGGACAACTTCAAGAACAAGGCGAACAAAAAGATGTATGGGCAATTGCGCATCAGGAGAAAATCTTGTACTTCAGGTAAACCGTCCTTTAAGGAAAATCGGCACGTCCTTAAACAACTCAATAATCTTAAATCGACTTGAACCCCTTTTGTTTTGCAACCCTCTCGCCTCTCGCGACAGCATATCCCACAGCAAAGGGCGTAAGATTTCAACCTAAATGAACTAATTTTTTCTCATTATTTTGATTGTCTTGATATCCAAAGCTCAAACTTTGTAATTTGGTTGCTGTAAAAGGACAGTCCATACCGGTCAGCAGCCAAAACCAGAAAAATATATAAAAGCAGTTGCTGCTGGCTTAAGGTCTTTAAAAATCCATCGGTTAAAAAACGATGCGGGATAAAGCTGAAGCCCCCATCGATGCGTCGGATACGATCGGCAACCAGAACCTTTTTGGTAATCATGATCGGTTCCTTTCATATTGTCAGCAGCTATACACCAGCTTATTGACTAGAGTCGATCGCCTCTTAAAAACACCAATGCCTATAGTTGGTTCAAATCATGTGTTTTTACGAAAACTTACGTGGTAATCACCTCTTAAAAACATTTTAGCAATAGTCCGTCAGTATGCTTAGTGATTACAGCAGCTTGAATGTGGATCACCTCTTGAAAACACCGATGCTGGTAGTTGACCACTCGATAACCTATTGACCATGGGATGCTGACCAATCAGATGGCGACAGCGGCGCATGAGCAGCTGACTCAGATACTCGATGATGATCAGCTGTTGAGCACCGATGCGTTCTTGAACATAACAAAGCGGTAGTCATGTTTTCAGACGGCTTCGAGGCGTGCCGGTTACCTCAAATTTTTTATCCAGATAATTGTCCTTGAAATAATCGACATTGTTGTGGTTCCATTGTTCGCATTTTCTACGGTGCCATTCCCGCTGACATGGCGGATCGCCACAGGTCTTCTGCCGTTCCTTCAATCGTGTATGGGGCATAAACCACCGCTTGCATATCCGGCATGGACGTTTGCGTGTGGGGCTCCTGGTCATCGTTTTCTCTCCTATCAGAGGATTTGAGATAACGATTTTAGGAATAATTAGTTCAACCGAATAGCTTTAATAACGAGAATAATATCGATGAGATTTAAAAGGGAAAGAAATGAGAAGAATTAGATGGAGTTTTTATTGTTTTCCGGGAATAAAATAAAAAGAATTATAGGAAGGGAATTAAATTATTGCAACATAGCTAAACTGAGCACATAGAGTGCCTTAACCGAATATATTAAAAAAGTGAAATATTTCGAATTGGCGAATGAAAGATAGACTCATCCTTAACAGAATGAAATATACGAGGGAATCGGGGGATAATCAGATTTACAGAAAGATGCTCAATCGCTTGGCATCACTTGTGTTGACATGAGTTTTTCGTTCTTGTAGGGTGATTGGCAACACCAAAAAAAGGAGGATACGTGATGAACACCACAGTGCGGTTGATGCTTGTTTTCATGCTGATGTTTGTAGCTGCTCCGGCCTATGCAGCTGAAGCCACGCAGATGTGGAAATGCGAGTTGGACGGTGACATATCCGAAGAGGAAGTGATAGCCAATGCTGGGGAGTGGCTCAAGGCTGCAAGGACAATGAAGGGTGGTGAGCGGCTGGAGGCCTATGTGTATTTCCCGGTTGCCGTCAACGCCATCGGTGAAGCTGACGTCTGGTTTGTGGTCACAGCACCTTCTTTCGAGGAGTGGGGTAAGTTCTGGGATAACTACGCGGGTTCTCCGGCTGCGGAAGTAGACAAGCGGAATGAAAAGGTCGTTTGTCCAGACAGCGCCTTGTGGGAATCAGTAAAGATAAAATAGAGGTGGACCCGACCCCATCCGCTCAAGCCCTTTGCGTAGATCCTGAGCCACCATTTCAGAGCCACTATCTGAACAAGCCTTCCCAACTCAGACACCTGGGAAGGCTCGTTTCTGCAAACGGCTATTCTTACCGCGACATCAGGCCAATATTTGGGCAACAAGAGTTGCGCAACTGTCAGTTCCCTTGTTCACCTGGGCGTTGTATTGTTCCGGTCCGCCGCAGCCGTGGAACTAATATATGATGTGGATCAACAATCGGGGCAGATCAATGCCGAACCTTCGCATCCTCTTCTCCTTAACACACCTTGTTACCGAAAAGCTCACATGGTACCGGGGAACCATCGGGAGCAGATACTTGCGTGTGCAGCGCCAATCCGATAGAGGTGCCCACCACGGCCCAGAATCCCGCTGGCCTGAACTTCGCTCGGTAATCCAGTCACCTTCGATCCGCGCCGATTGCCACTCGTGTCCTCCCCTCGCAAGGATTGAGCGTTGAGTCGAGAGACCACTGGACCGGTTGCCCCTGCCTCGCGCATCGTCGAGGTTGATATAGTCCGCGGCTTCGCTCTGTTCGGCGTGCTGCTGGTGAACATGTACGGCTTCGGCGCCGACTCGATCGCCTGGAACTTCCCGACCGACAAGCTGGCGTTCGCGGTCATGCGCGTCTTTTTCGAATCGAAGTCGTGGACTCTGTTCTCCATGCTGTTCGGCTTCGGCTTCGCGGTGCAGCTGCAGCGCGCCCACGCACGGGGCTTCCGCATCCTCCCCATCTACCTCCGGCGGCTGGCCGTGCTCTTCGTCCTCGGAGCCGCTCACGCGCTGCTGTACGACGGCGACATCCTGATGCTTTACGCGGAGCTCGGGCTCGGGCTCCTCGTCGTTCGCCGTCTGCCCACGCGGACGCTCCTTCTCCTGGCCGTCGGTCTCATGCTGGTCTTTCCCCTGGCCCGCCTCGTCTCGACCCGGGACCGACACGCCGGGTCGGAAGAGATCCGAAGCGTAGGCGAAGCCCGTGCTCGACTCGAGCGAGCGCAGCGTACTCATGTGTACGCCACCGGGTCGCTTGCCGAGGTCGCGGCCGACAACGCGAGCGCGATCCCCGCGAATCCCCTCGAGGACGTCAATTCGCCGGAGTCCGGCCTGGCGGTCTTTGCGATGTTCCTCCTCGGGTTCTCCGTCGGCCGATCCGGGGTCCTGCGCGACATCCCCGGCCACGCGGCGCCCATTGCCCGCGTGCGGGCCTGGGGGCTGGGTTTCGGGTTCTCGGCAATGGCGGCGGAGCGGGTCCTCGCCGCCACCGCCGGGTACGCGGTGTTCCGATCACAGCGAGCCGGCCCGGGCGTACAGTTCGCCGGCGACCTCCTCTTCGCTTTCGGGATCGCGGCTCTCGCCCTCGGCTATGCGGCGACGCTCATCCTCGCCGCGCAGACTCCCCGCGGGAGGGCCGCCCTCGCGCCCCTGGCCGGGGTCGGCCGCCTGGCCCTGACCGTCTACCTGACCCAGACCCTGATGTTCACCACGTTGTTCTACGGGTACGGCTTCGGCCAGGCCTTTCGACTGGGGCCAGGTGCCGTCACCGCTTGGGCGGTGATGATCTTCGCCGTGCAGGTCGTCGTGTGTCAGTGGTGGTCAAGACGCTTCCGCTTCGGCCCCATGGAGTGGTTGTGGCGCTCCCTGACTTACCTGAAGTGGCAGCCGCTGCGCCTCCGGAGCGATCCGACGCCATAAAGCGTTGCGTCTCAGGTCGTGATTCAGGCGGCTGCCCGTAGCCACCCGCCACATCAGGCCAAGCTTCGGGTGACAAGAGCGGCGCAACAACTGTCAATTCCCTTGATCACGTGGGCGCCAAATTGCTCCGGTCCGCCGTGGTCAGGGGGCGCATGAACGACACGCAGATTGGGGTCCAACTCGAATTCGAAGGCGTCGAGGCCGAAGGGCAATCCCTCCCCGATGGATTTTAGCGCCGCTTCCTTCAGGCTCCAGAATTGGAAGAAGGTCCGCAGGCGCTCCAGACCGCCTACCCCTTCAACAGCATTCGCCTCGGCTCCCGAAAAAAACCGCTGAGCGAGTTCTGCAGCCTCCAGATTCCTCGTTTGATCTTCGATGTCGACGCCGATTCCATGTGTCGACGACCACGCCCCGAGAAAACCGAACCGGCAGGACGAAAAACTAAACCAGAAATCCGGTAAATCGGAAAGGTAGGGCCGCCCATTTTCTGTCTCCTCGAAAGCGATCTGCGATAAGGGCCGCGAAGATCCGAGCACGGCGGCGCCGCAGAAGCGACGAAACGCACGGCGCTGTTTGAACTCGGCCTTGTCGTCTTCGTTTACAAAGCGGTCCGCTCTCTGTAGCTCGGTATCCGAAAGGACTGACGCGCAATACCTCGACACCTCGGGATCGCGCGAAACCGGCGCATACAGCACGTAAGCAGCATGACGCGCGGATACCGGTGTCACATCGCGCGAGCCGGCGGCGAAAAAGTCGTTGATTCGGTCGCTATCGTTCATAGTCATCTGGAACCGTGAGCCTCGTTGGCCGGCTCTCTTCGTCGGTAGCTGCCTCTTCAGGCAGCTTAGAGTGTCTAGCGCCTTGTCGTGGCTGAGTGATAAGGGGAGAAGCGTGTTGCACTCCGCTGACAGGCTCCGTGGGGCTGCCCCAGTATGTCCCTGTGGGCAGATGCATCTCCTTCAGGACCAGGCTCAACGGCAAGAGCGTTGTCTCAGGCTCGATGACCGCACCACCCATGACCGTGGCGCCGAAGTTGACAGCGCTGCCGCCCCGGATGTCGGTTTTCTTCACCTTCAGCGTCATGTTCTCCAAGGTGTGAAACTGCAGGACGCTGGCGATAATGCAATCGTTGCCGAAGCTCACCGCGTTCCAGTCGGAGGCCTGCATCGGCGAGGTTACGATGGTCCGTTTGCCGATCCGGCACCCCATCCACCTCAGGACAGTATTCGGGAGCACAGTCCCGGCTGAAATTCGCAAAGGCCTCCTGCACCAGGCGAAGAAGCAGTCCTGCGCGAAGAAGTAGGTGAAGTGCCGCCAGGACCAAAACGGTGTTGAGTGAGCAGAACCCCATTTGCTGCCGACGAGGAACTTCTTGGTTGCGGCGCAGGACACAACCAGGATGACCTCTGCAAGAATCAAGGCAACGGCCGCGCTGACGACCAGGTGTCCGCCCAACCGCAGCAGGATGGTGTACAGAACCACATAGACCAGCACTTCGGCGATGCGCAGAATGCCGATACTGAAGATGTCATTCAGGAAGACGCGCGCCAGGAAGAGGGGGAAGCTCGGCAGTCTATGGACTTCATTCTCCGCCTCGAAGTCCGCACTCGCAAATCTCACTGGCGGGTTTCCAGCCACCGTGATGGGTTCGCCGAGGCGCGACTGCATCTGGCGCCGGAACTGTATGTCATTTCCCGGCGTGGAGACACCCAGCATGAAGTTGGTCGGGAAGTGCCCGCACTCCGCGACGCAGTTATTGCTGCAGAAGAAGTTCGCGGGCATGTCGAGCTGGCGAAGCTTTGAGTGCTCGGCACCATAATCGAGCATGTTCGTGAAACAGCCATGTGACCAGAACACTTGGGAGTCGGCACTGGCAAGCTCCGGCACGAGGTTGAGCATGAGGTCGCACTCCGAGGCCCCCAGGCGCGTGAAACGCACGCCCGCGATTGCACGCAGGTATTGCCCGGTAATGGTCCAGGTCCACTGGCGCTGGATCTGGTTCATCTTCTTCAGTCTGTACATGAGGAGAGCGCCCTTGAGCCCGCGCGAGGGATACAGCCCAGGCGAGGCGGCCGTGCAGCGAAGAAAGAGGCAGCCCAGCACTGAGATCAGAACGACGGTGACCCAGGTGGTGACGAACGCGTAGAGGCCCATGTGCCAGACAATCTCGTGCAGCGGCGTCACCTTGAAGTATTCACTGGCGAGTTCGGTTTCTCTGACGGGTATGAAGGTGATGGCGAACCAGGTGACCACGGCCGTGGGGACCACCAAGAGCCAGAAGTCCAGGACAATCTGCATCAGGATGTTGAGAGTCTCCATGAACCAGAACGGGTACACGTACCGGCATCTATTCGCCGTACGCTTCAGTTCCGTGCAACGGCCACTGAATCGCGCCGGGGCTCCCTCCCACATCTCCTCCGAACCGACGTCGCTGAGGATGGGAGTAAACGGAGTAATCCAGGTGCCGCGGCCCACCGTCACATGGTTGGCGACGGCTGCCCGCATTCCGATCTTGCAGCCGCTTTCGAGGTGAACAGGGCCGATATGCAACTCCTGCCCCACCCACTTCAACATGTGTATGTAGGCTCCGGTCTGGATGGCGACATCGTCCTCGATGGAGAGTAGGTCCAGTGGTCCGGAGAACTCCACATCGTGCGCGCACTGAAGGTTGTCACCCGTGGTCGCCCCGAGCCGCCGCAACACGTATGCCATGAGCGGCGCGCTGCGAAACATCTCACCCAGGGGCGTACCCAGGGGGCGGAGCACTGAAGCTTCCAGCCGCCCGATACACCAAGTTCGCAGATGCATTCTGCTCCACTTGGGGTACACACCCGGCGTCACATTGTTCCTGTAAATGTCACCACCCATGAAGAGCTTGATCACCATGACCCAGAGCAGGCTGGCGAAGGGCAAGACAAGGGCAGACAAGTACATCAAGAAGCCGACGCCAATGAACTCCCAGAGGGATGCGGTCATGAAGAACTCGCCGATTTCCGCGAAGGCGATAAGCCCCAGAAAGCCTATTAAGGGGGGGGAGTACAGCAACGACAGGAACAGGACCTGCAGGATGGTGAAATATCCCACGGAGAGCACCCTTGCCGCTGTCTCATCGCGCTCTGTGCAGTTTCGGTCGGATTTCGCGGCAGCCGTGGGGACCTCGGAGGCCTGTTGGAGCTCCCGCGGGCGATTGGCCACCTTTCGTGGGGTGTCGCAGTCACTGAGTAGCGCCCGGACCGGCACCACCCATCCTGCGGCCTGCAAGCGCTGCGCCATTCGTGCGATGACGATCGAGTGCCCACCATTGTCAGCGAATACATCGTCCCATCCTAACTGGGTCTCGAACACGGCCCTGCAGATCGCCAGCACTTCCTCACAGCCCGGTTCCCCGCCCGCATCGGTGTCGTGAGGTTTGGCTTTCCCCGCCTCTGTGTCCTGCGCGCTGGTCGGTAAGCCACTGCCGGTGTCCTCTGCTTCCGAATCGGCGTTTGTCAACAGATGAGATAGGTTGGGCAAGCACCCCCGGTCGATCTTCCCGGACATCGGCTTCATGACGAATTTTTCCACCAGGAAGATCCTCGTCGGGACCGACGGCGCTGGAAGTTGTCTGGCCAGGGTCGCCGTGGCCCGGGCAACCCACTCCGCCGGTGCTGGAGCGACCACCGAGATATCGCCTTCGGAGACCGACGGCGCTGCGACGAAGGCGACCAGCTCTTGGTTCTGGTAGTCAAGCACAGCGGCCTCGATCTCCCTGAACTGCGTCTGGAGGATGTCCTCAACGGCCTGTATCTCGACGCGGTGCCCGCGCACCTTGAGTTGCGCGTCGACCCGGCCGAGGAAGTGCACGCGCTGCGTCCGGATGTCGATTTTGCATTTGTCCCCGGTGCGGAAGAGGCGGCCGAACCGAGGGTGTGTAATGAACTTCTGGGCGGTTTGCTCCGGCAAGTTGCGGTACCCCCGCGCAACGTGTACCCCACCGATGCAAAGCTCGCCGACCTCCCCGTGGGGCAGTGGGCGGAGTTGGTCGACCCCGAGGATGACGTAAGTGACGTTGGCGAAGGGCGAGCCTATGGTGATGGGTTCGCCCGGCCGCAAGCTCTGGCGGCTCGTGTCGGTGCTCGCCTCTGTAGGGCCGTAAGTGTTGATGATCTGCCGTCTGCCACGCGTCCAGGGCTCCACGAGCATGGCGGGGAAGGCTTCGCCCGCCGGCACGACGTAGCGGCACAGCGGGTAGGGGAGATCAAGCTCGGGGGTCGATGTGAGGGTGGTCAGCAGCACTGGCGGACAGAAAAGCACCGTGACCTCAGCTTCGCGGAGAACGGGGACGAGGTCTGGGCCGGACCGTATCTGCTCCTTGGTCAGCATGACCACAGCGCAACCTGACACCCAGGCACTGTACATCTCGGAGATGCTGCCGTCGTATCCCAGCGACGAAGTGAGCGAGGTCGCGTCCATACCCGGAATGAGATCGAAGTAGTCGGCGTAGCTCAGGGCCAGGTTCACGTAGCCTGCGTGCGGGCACTCCACGCCCTTGGGCATCCCGGTGGTTCCGCTCGTGTAGAAGATGGTCGCGAGGCGCTGCGCGGGGTCGTCCAGCCAGGGCGGCGGCTCGTTTTGGGGCATCCTCTTCGGCAACCTCAGGATGTCGAGCGTCGGCAGGTCGCGGAACTTTTCTTGGCCCCGAGTGAGAATAACCACCGGCTGTGCGTCCTCGAGCATGTGGGTGATCAGAGTCTCGGGCAAAGCGGTGTCGAGGAACATCATGGTACCGCCAGCCTTGAGAATGCCGAGGTGAGAGGCCACGATTTGCCAGTTGTCCTGCGACATGGCCACGGCCACGACCTGGTCCGGGCCCGTGAGGAAGGGACCAAGGACCGCGGCCACGTTTTCGGCCCGCGCGTCGAGCTCAGCGAAAGTCAGGGACTCTCCGGTGTGGGGGATCTGCAAGGCCGTGAGATCCGGGTACTTCTCAGCGGAGCGGCTGAAGACCTCTGTGAGCCACTGTATTCCTTCCTGATGCGGTACGTTCACGAGGTGGCAGTCGCCAAAGACATCCGTTAAGCTGTATGGGCAGGTGTCCGTCTGCCCGCGCGGCACCTTCTCCGCCGCCCAAAGGTACCGCCTCCACGCCACAAACGTCACACCAAAGAAGACCACGAAGACGGTTGTTAAAATAATTGCTGCCATAATAGACATCTTTGAGGAAGTGAACCCGATAAGCATCGCCCAGGATTGTCTGCAACCATTTCCCTCCCATTTCGTTACCCGTGCCGCTGACCAGATAGATCAAATCCTGGCCCAGACGCAGGACGTTTGCTGCATCAAAAGCTGGTTCACCGTTACGTGGCGTGGGTTTGTCCGGATCAACCTCAAACAGCGAGTCTAAGAGCATGGGTTTGGGGGCGTTGCACCACTTTGCGCCTGACTTCAGATAGTCAACCATCATCGCACGATAACTAAATGTTTCCTGGGCGCGGCTGCGGATGACATTGGGTGTTTCGATAATGTGGTCGCCGATGACCAGCAGGATGTCGCGGGGACAAAGATTGTAATACCCCTCAGAATCCCAATGGATCGTGGAAAATTTGGCCTCGTGCGGCCATGTCTCCGGGCGTTTGACGGTAATGCCCAATTTTTCTAAGACATCGACAAATGCATTCAAATCCTCTGTGCTAGTTTAGAAACATTAAGGGCCCCGGAAAAAAATAATTCCACCTCTTGCTTGTCTTATGGCCCGTCTACTGCGTTACATCCACCCACACGTATCCCGATATGCGCAGGTGGATGTGCCTTGTAGACAAACCATAATCCGGCGCAATCGTGTGGAA
>JARFQH010000199.1 GCA_029287875.1 Desulfobacteraceae bacterium
ATCTCGGATGGCCGGCTACCGAAAAATTCTTCGTTCCGGACAAAGCGCTCAAAGTATTCCGCAAGAGTGTGGACAAAGGAAAAAAGGCCGAAGCAGCCTGGCAAAAGAAATATCTTACCTACGCCAAAAAACAGCCGGAACTGGCAAGGCAATGGGAGGACGGCATCAGCGGCAAATCGTCGCAACGATGGGACGCCGGCATTCCAGATTTCAAAGGGGCTAAACCGATTGCCACCCGGGCCGCTTCCGGACAGGTTCTCAATGCCATCGCCGATAAGCTGCCCACATTGATTGGCGGATCGGCCGACCTGGCGCCGTCCAACAACACCCTGCTCAAAGCATCATTTGATTTTCAGAAAGGCGCATACGAGGGACGAAATATTCGTTTCGGTGTACGGGAACACGCCATGGGCGCTATTTTGAACGGTATGGCACTTCACAAGGGGGTGCAACCCTACGGCGGAACTTTTCTGGTTTTCGCCGACTACTGTCGGCCCGCCATTCGACTGGCGGCCTTGATGAAACTGCCGGTGATCTATGTATTTACCCATGACAGCGTTGCCGTGGGAGAGGACGGCCCCACCCATCAACCGGTGGAACACTTTGCGGCCTTAAGGGCCATTCCAGGCTTGATTGTTGTTCGACCGGCGGACGCCACCGAGACAGCGGCAGCCTGGCGTTTGGCCATCCGGTCGACCATGGCACCGGTGGCCCTGATTTTAAGCCGTCAAAACCTGCCGGTGTTGGATCGGAGCTTGTATCCTTCCGCGACCATGCTGTCTAAAGGTGCATACATATTATCGGATCCCCAAAGGACACCGGATGTCATTCTGATCGGCACGGGCTCGGAGGTCTCTCTTTGTCTGGAAGCCCAGGCACTGCTCGCCAAAAAAGATGTGGCGGCCCGGGTGGTCAGTATGCCCAGCTGGGAGCTTTATGAAAAAACCTCTCAACGCTATAAGGATTCGGTGCTGCCGCCCAAGGTGACAGCCAGAGTGGCGGTTGAGGCCGGCATCGGCCTGGGATGGGAGCGATATGTCGGTCGCACGGGAGCTGTCATCGGCATCAACCGCTTTGGTGCTTCGGCACCCGGGTCTCTGGTAATCAAGAAATACGGTATTAAAGCTTCGGCCATAGTTTCGAAAGCCATAAAATTATTAAATTCGTAACTATAGACTAGGAAAATCCGAAAATAGCAAATTACGAGCACCAGATTACAAATAAATTCCAATATCCAAATCTCAAATATCAAACAGACAATGAAATAGGAAACACTCGTCATGCCGGACTTGATCCGGCATCCAGAATTTGCTGAAGTTACTGGATTCCGGCCTTCGCCGGAATGACGCTTTAAAGAAATTTTAGCTTTTACCACATCGTCAAGTTTCTTTCTCGATCAAACTGGCCGCTTTTCAGGCCAGAGGCAACGCTGAACACTGACACCAGTAACCTTCATTTTCCAACAGCATGTTGTTAAAAAAAACTGCTGAGGACCTATAGTGAACTGTTGATATGACTTCCATCGTACAACATGCACCGCGATTCAGCGAGCAGGAAGCTGTTCGACTGGCCCATGAACATTTCGGGCTGGACGTTACCGCCAGACAGCTGCCCAGTGAGCGGGACCAGAATTTTCATCTTACCTGCCGTACCGCTGAACAGTATGTGCTAAAAGTGGCCAATGCAACCGAAAATATCGAGGTGCTGGAGTTCCAGAACCAGGTCATGATGCACATTGCACGCAATAAAGACCGTTTGGAACAGGCGGTGGCGGCAGCTCCGGAGATATGTGATAATATCAAAGGCCGGCAGATTATGTCAGTGGCCGGCCTTGAAGGGGTGACCCATTTTGTTCGCCTGCTCACCTATTTGCCCGGCAAACCCTTTGCCCGGGTCAAGCCCCACGATGCGGATCTGTTGACCGGCCTGGGACGTTTCTTCGGTAACCTGGACCGTATCCTGGAGGATTTCGATCATCCGGCCGCCCACCGGGACTTTCATTGGGACCTCAAACATGCCGCCCAGGTGGTCAATCAGTACATCGGTCTTATCGATGATCCGGTCAAGTGTGGTCTCGTCAAGAGATTGCTGGAACGTTTTCAAGCCCAGGTCGAGCCGCAATTGCAGGACCTAGCCACCAGTGTCATTCACAACGACGCCAATGACTATAATGTGCTGGTGGAACCCCATGGCAAATGGCAAAACCGGGTCGGTGGCGTGATTGATTTCGGGGATATGGTGTTTACCTATACCGTCGGCGAAGTGGCGATTGCCTGCGCCTATGCCATGCTGAACAAAGCCGATCCACTGGCGGCGGCCGCCCATGTTGTGGCGGGCTACCATCAAACCCGGCCCCTGACCGAGCGGGAACTGGCCGTTTTATTTGACCTGATCTGCATGCGACTTTGCATGAGCGTTAGTCACGCCGCTAACCAGTCGCGGTTGGAACCGGACAATGAATATTTGCGCATTTCGGAACAACCGATCTGGACGCTTTTGGAAAAAATGCAGACCATTCACCCGCGCCTGGCGCGATATGTATTCAGACATGCCTGCGGATTGCCGGCGGTGCCGCAATCCGGCAAAATAATTGACTGGTTGAAAGAACACAGGGCCGGATTCGCCGCCATCGTCGACGAGGACTTGCATCATGAAAATCAGCTGGTATTCGATCTGAGCGTCAGCAGTGCACTGCCGCAAAATAAGGGCGGCAGTGCGGATACTGCTGTCCTCACAGACCAGCTGTTTGGGCAGATGCAAGCGGCCCGGGTCAAGGTGGGCATCGGCCGTTACAACGAAGCCCGGTTGCTTTACACATCTGAGCAGTTTAAAGTTCAGACCGATGAAATGCCGGAGGTCCGGACCGTTCATTTAGGCATCGATCTGTATATGCGCAGTAATACGCCGGTATATGCTCCCTTTGAGGGCCGGGTGCACAGTTTTAACAACAACACGGCTCCTCTAGATTATGGTCCTGCCATCATTTTAGAGCATCAGATCGAGGCGGAGGACGGCGAACGGTTTTACACCCTGTACGGGCATCTGAGCCTGGATTCGCTGGAGGACCTGACGGTCGGGATGTCGGTTGCAAAAGGGCAGTCCTTCGCCCGGATCGGGGAGCCGCCAACCAACGGCGGCTGGCCGCCCCATCTTCACTTCCAGATCATTCTGGACATGCTTGGTGAACGCGGTAATTTTCCCGGTGTTACCCGGCCGGCAGCGTGGGGTATCTGGGCCCAGATTTGTCCGGATCCAAACCTTATTCTGGGGATTCCGCCAAGCTGTTTTCCTCCCGACGGACGCAGCCCTGCAAACATATTGACCGCCCGGCGCGCCAAGCTGGGAAGAAATCTGAGTATTTCCTATGATAAACCCCTGAAAATTGTAAGGGGCCGGGGACAGTATCTGTTCACCGAGGAGGGGCAAGCCTATTTGGACGGGGTCAACAATGTGTGCCAAGTGGGACACTGTCATCCCCACGTGGTGGCCGCCGCCTGTCGTCAGATGTCCGTGCTGAACACCAACACGCGCTATCTTCACGATACCATCATCGAATATGCCGAACGTCTGCTGACCAGATTTCCGGATCCGTTGAGTGTCTGCTATTTTGTCTGCACCGGCAGTGAAGCCAATGAGCTGGCCCTGCGTATGGCACGCACCTATACCGGGCAGCAGGATATCATCACCGTGGATGGGGCCTACCACGGCAACACCCAGAACCTGATCGACATCAGCCCATACAAACATGCCGGTCCGGGAGGGCAGGGTGCTCCTGCCCGGGTTCATATAGTTGTGATGCCGGATGGCTATCGAGGCCGCTACAAGGGTATGAGCGCAGAGACCGGCAAGCGCTATGCCGCCCATGTCGGTGAGGCCGTAAAAGCGATTCAGGCAAATGGAAAAGCACCGGCGGCCTTTATCTGTGAGAGCATGCTGGGATGCGGTGGGCAGATTGTTTTGCCGGATACGTATTTGAACGAAGCGTTCAAACATGTGCGGGTTGCCACCGGGCTGTGTATCGTGGATGAAGTCCAGGTGGGGTTCGGGCGCGCGGGCAGCCATTTCTGGGCTTTTGAAACCCAGCAGGTGGTGCCCGATATCGTCACTCTGGGGAAACCCATGGGAAACGGCCATCCGCTGGCCGCCGTCATCACCACGCCTGACATTGCCGATGCATTTGCCAACGGCATGGAATACTTCAACACCTTTGGCGGCAATCCGGTTTCCTGTGCCATCGGTATGGCTGTCCTGGATGTCATTGAAAACGAAGAGTTGCAGAAAAATGCAGAGCGGGCCGGTAAACGATTGTTGCATGGTCTGGAAGGGTTAATGGAAAAACATCCGCTGATCGGTAATGTGCGCGGCCTTGGACTGTATGTGGGGGTTGAGCTTGTCACCGATCGCCGGACCCTGGACCCCGCACCCGAGCACGCGGACTATATCATCAACCGCATGAAAGACCACGGCATATTGATCAGCACGGATGGTCCGCTGCACAATGTACTCAAAATGAAGCCGCCCCTTGTGTTCACGGAGCAAAATGCGGATGAGGTCGTGCAGGCCCTGGGTAAAGTGATGAGTGAAGACTGTTTGCAGGTGTCAGAGGACAATTTTTTTTAAAGATTCGAAATCTTCGACAATATAATCCGCCCCGGCACGCTGCAGATTTTTCTTGAGGCTGGATTTGTCGGCCGCCGATATCAGGATACCGATACTTTTAAAATTGAATCGGGAACGAGCGGCGGCCAGCATATCATCGGGCATATCTCCGATGTAAAAAAGTTCTTTGACGGCATTGCGGTATCCTTCCGCAATGGCATCCAGCATGAAGGGGTCGGGCTTGCTCCTGTCTCTTATACACATCTGACGCTGCCGACGATGAGTACAACGTGTGGGTGTGGGGGGTGGGGGGTGGGGTGGTGTGGGGGGGGGGGGGGGGGGGGGGGGGGGGG
>JARFQH010000207.1 GCA_029287875.1 Desulfobacteraceae bacterium
TCTTCTTCGCCATCTCTTCGTCCTCCCCTGGTTTTGGAATTCAAAACATTCTGAATTGGCAAAATAGTCTCGTCTCGGTTAGCGAAGGCGATGTTATCAGGCCCGTTGCACCGTGGAAAAGGATAGTCTGGAGCCCACGACCGGAATCGAACCGGTGAACCTCTTCCTTACCAAGGAAGCGCTCTACCTACTGAGCTACGTGGGCTCTAAGTGCACGCCGTGACAGACTTCGCTGTTGGCAGATCCTTCGGTTTGCCGGGGTGGAGCGGGCGACGAGACTCGAACTCGCGACATTCAGCTTGGAAGGCTGAAGCTCTACCAACTGAGCTACGCCCGCCCAATGATTCAATCACCGTAAGTTCCATATCGCCCCAACACGCAACTGAGATAAAACGATTACCGTCTCCAAAGGCTTGCGCGTGAAACCGATGCGGGAAGCCGTGTAGTTCAGTAACGACTTCGATTGCTAAATCGAAATCTCCTACATCCAACTTGCATTAAGGTTGGTGGTGGGGGGAGGATTCGAACCTCCGAAGGCTTCGCCGACAGATTTACAGTCTGTTCCCTTTGGCCGCTCGGGAACCCCACCTCAAAGGTGACTGGAGCCAGAGACAGGAGTCGAACCCGCGACCCGCTGATTACAAATCAGCTGCTCTACCAACTGAGCTACTCTGGCTCGGCAATCAACAGTTTAGCGATACGGCAATGATAAGTTGTGAAACAATGATGACAAGGGCTCACAATTTAAATAACTTCCCCTTTTAAACGTATTTTTTGTAAATATCAACTAAAAATATTGAGCTTGGCGTTCCAGAAAAGCCGAACAACTTGATTTATAAAGATTAATATGCCTTATTTCGGTTAATATCTCTTCATTATGTCTAATTATGCTTATTTCAATCACCTGTCATCGAAAAAGGAAATTAAACTTGTATCAGCGTCTCAGGGCCCCCGATAAAAAAGGTCGCCAAAGGTTTATAATTTGAAAAATTTTTATGTATATTAATAAATGGGACCGATGTCAACAAAAAAACACTTGCTGCACAATGGTTTGAAACGACCCCAAAGGTTGCCCCTGCCGATACATAAAGCACCGAATGAGTGGCAAAAATGGTATTCCATCCCCAATAATTATATGGTATACTTTTTAGACTTGGGTATCTGGATAAATGCGTGCCGCGGATGAATCCATCGACGCGCGTTGTGTTAATTTCGCCGGCTTTCAAACTCAACACTTTCGCACACCAAAAGAATCGGGCTATGAAATCAAAAACAGTTCAGTTGTACCTCGTCGTTACCATCGCGTTTTTAGTATTGATATTTAATAGTTGTGCCTCTTCTCGTCCCAATACACGTTCCGGTCCGACCCACGGGCCATTAGATTCCGCTCAGCGGCAAGCCGACGGTGAAACGGCGGCTAAACGTCCGGGCCTCTTCTCGAAATCCGTTACCGGAGAACCGACCCGTTCAGACAACGGAGCCGGAGAAACCGGGGTTGCGACACTCGAAGAGTCGACCGACAAAGAGGCAGCCATCGAGGAGTCGGACAATCCGGGCACGCCGGAGTTGACGGCACCCGAGAAATCGGTGCAAAAAATATTGGACGAAGCCCTCAACTATTGCGAAGTTTCGCAGGAGTTCTGGCAAAAGGGCGAATTGGATAACGCTCTGGAAGCATTGGATCAGGCCTATGCCTTGATTCTCGATGTGGATACCTCCGACCAGCCAAAGCTCATCCAGCAGAAGGAAGATCTACGATTCCTGATATCCAAGCGCATCCTCGAAATTTATGCTTCCCGCAACATCGTCGTCAACGGAAACCACAACGCGATTCCGATGGTGATCAACCGCCACGTCCAGGCTGAAATCAATAATTTTACCACCGGCTCCGAACGCAACTTTTTCATCGAATCTTACCGGCGTTCCGGTCGTTATCGGCCCAAGATCGTTGCCTCCCTGCGCGAGGCCGGTCTGCCAACCGAACTCTCCTGGTTGCCGCTTATCGAAAGCGGGTTCAAGGTCAATGCCCTGTCAAAAGCCCGCGCCCTCGGTCTGTGGCAGTTCATTCCATCGACCGGCTATAAATTCGGGCTCAGCCGCGACAAATACATCGACGAGCGCATGGACCCCGACAAGGCAACCGCCGGGGCGATCGCCTACCTTAAAGAACTGCATCAGATCTTCGGCGACTGGATGACCGTATTGGCCGCCTACAACTGCGGCGAGGGGCGGGTGCTGCGTGTCATCAGGGAGCAGAATGTCAACTATCTCGACAACTTCTGGGACCTTTACGAACGCCTGCCACGCGAAACAGCCCGTTACGTACCGCGGTTTCTGGCGACCCTCTACATCATCGAAAATAGTGACCGCTACGGTTTGAACGATATTCAGCTCGACTCCCCCAGCGATTACGAGGAAATTGAAATCACCCGGCAGGTCCATCTGAAACACGTCGCCCTGAGCATCGGCGCCACAGAAAAACAGATGTCGGCCCTCAACCCCGAGCTGCGCTACAAAATTGCGCCGCCTGACAAATACCTCCTCAAGGTGCCGGTCGGAACCGGTGACCTCCTGACGGCTAAACTGGACAGCATCCCCGAATCCAAACCCCCCACCCGTGCGGTTGTCTACCACCGGGTGCGTCGCGGAGAAACCCTGTCGACCATTGCCCGAAAATACCGTGTCCACGTGAAAAGCATCATGCGGGCCAACAACCTGCGGCGCTCGAATTACATTGTTGCCGGACGTCTGTTGAAAATTCCCATGGCCGGACGCCGGTACCGAGCAGTCCGCACTTCAAGCACCAAGGTGGCGGCGGCAAAGACCCACACGGTGGCACGTGGCGACAACCTCTGGAACATCGCCAAACGTTACGGTACTACTACCAACAAAATTCAGGAAATCAACAATCTTCGCTCCACCAAGCTCTATACCGGTCAGGTTCTCAAGCTTCCCGGCAGCGACCAGAGTCGCACAGCAAAATCCTCCGCCGGCAGCAGTTACCGTGTCTACAGCGTCCGGGCCGGAGACAGCGCTTTTGCCATAGCGCAGCAGCACAAAATGAACCTGAACCGGCTCCTGGACATCAATCAACTCTCCAGCGCCAGCAAAATATTTCCGGGCCAGCAGCTTTACATCGAATAACGGATATCAAAGCCGCCAGTATCTAATTTTCTTTTCTGCGGCTTCCCCGGCACTGAATCCGCCTTTGACGTCCAAAATCAACGGGGCGTCGTCGTTACAGAGAGTCGCAATCTTTTTCATTCCCATTTTCCGGTAGGCCGCATGGATTACTGCGATGATCACCCCGTCAACCCTGTCGATATCTTCCAGCTGCTGCAACTCGAGGCCGTAATAGCGTCGGGCCTCATCCGGGTCTGCGAGCGGGTCGTGAACAATAACCCGGACACCGTAATCGGCGAGCTCGCCAATGATGTCCACCACCTTTGTGTTCCTGAGATCGGGGACGTCCTCTTTGAAGGTCAGACCGAGAACGGCGATGGTGGACCCCTGGACCGGTTTGCCGGCGGAAATGAGCATCTTTACCGCTTTCTCCGCCACGTATTTGCCCATTCCGTCGTTGATTCTGCGACCGGCCAGTATGATTTCAGGGTGATACCCCAGCGACTCGGCTTTTACCGTCAAGTAATAGGGATCGACACCGATACAATGTCCCCCCACCAAACCGGGACGGAAGGGCAGAAAGTTCCACTTGGTTCCCGCCGCCTCGAGAACCTCGGTGGTGTCGATGCCGATTTTATCGAAGATCATCGACAACTCATTCATCAGCGCGATGTTCAAGTCGCGCTGAGTGTTTTCGATCACCTTGGCGGCCTCGGCGACTTTAATTGAAGACGCCCGGTGAATGCCGGCCGGAACGATTCGGCCGTAGACTTGATAGAGAAGGTCGGTGGCCTGTTCGTCTGAGCCCGAGACAATCTTAACGATCCTGTCGATGGTGTGAACCCGATCGCCCGGGTTGATTCGTTCCGGAGAGTACCCCACTGAAAAGTCCCTGCCGAAGGCATACCCCGAGCGCTCCTCGAGGATGGGGACGCATACCTCTTCGGTTGCACCGGGATAGACCGTCGACTCGAAAACCACGCAGGCGCCTTTCGCCAGATGCTCTCCGACTATTGTCGAAGCACCGCGCAGCGGATCCAGATCCGGTATTCTGTAACGATCGATGGGCGTCGGAACCGCTACGATAACCAGCCGGCACTGTGACAGTTTCTCGGGGCTGTCGGTAAAGTCTATCCCAACCTTTTTCAGCTCTGATTCCGGTACCTCGAGCGTTCGGTCTTTAGCGGCTGCCAGTTCGTTGATACGCTGGGTTTTCAAATCGAAGCCGATAATATCGAAGTGCTTGGACAAATGGACCGCCAGGGGCAGACCGACATAACCGAGACCGACCACGGCGATTTTCTCGCGCCGGGAAACCAAATCGTCAAAATTTACCATCATTCAGAACTCCTCATGATCTCGATCCGATAATTTAGTCTTTTATCAATTCATGCAGGCTTTTGACTTCAGTCTCGCTGAGGTACCGCCAGCGGCCCTTCTCCAGCTGACCCAAGAGGATGGAGGCCACCCGGATGCGCTTCAGCTTCACGACCCGGTTGCCCACCTTTCTGACCATTCGGCGAATCTGCCGGTTCCGGCCCTCCTTGAGGACGATCCTGAAGCGTCTATCGGACAACTTCCGCACACCGGCCGGACGGGTGCGGGTTCCCATTAGCGGCAAGCCGGCGGCGAGTTTATGGAGGGCGTGAACCGGAATCGGCTTGGTGACGGTCACCTCGTATTCTTTTTCATGGTCGAAAGACGGGTGGCTCAAACGATGGTGGAGTCGGCCGTCATTGGTGAGCAAAATCAGACCGGTGGAATCCTTGTCCAATCGTCCTATCGGGTACACCCGTTGATCGACGGCGACCAGATCGACAACGGTTTTCTCTCCCGGGTGATCACAACTGGTCACATAGCCTTCCGGCTTGTTCAAGGCGATATAAACGGCGACCGGCTTCCACAGAATCGCTGTGCCGTCCACGGCGATCCGGTCTGCGCTCGGATCGACTTTGCTGCCCAGTTGCGTGACCTTTTCTCCATTGACGGTCACGCGGCCCCGGCGAATAAAGTCTTCTCCCCGACGGCGGCTGCAAAAACCGGCAGCCGAAAGGAACTTCTGCAGGCGGATAAGGGACATAGTCTGTCAAGAAAACACGGTCGCTTGTTTCTGCCGAGGGTGGACGCAGATGCGAAAAAGGATCAACTTCTGTAATCGGCATTGATTTTGACATAATCGATCGAAAAATCACAGGTCAGAACCGATGCGCTGCCACTGGCCATTTTCAGGTCGATCGTGATCACAAATTCCGGTTTTTTGAGCACGGCCGTTGCTTGCGCTTCAACCGGCTTTCCCCGGCCGAGCCCGTCTTTAACCATCATCACCTTGTCAAAGTAAATATCCACCCGGGCCGGATCGATCGGAACACCCGCCCGGCCGGCCGCCGCCAGTATTCTGCCCCAATTGGCGTCCTGGCCGAACAGGGCGGTTTTCACCAGACTGGAGTTCGCCACCGTATCGGCCACGCTGCGGGCATACGGGTCGGAGGCCGCCCCGTTTACCCGCACTTCGACCAGTTTGGTGGCCCCTTCGCCGTCCTTGACACAGAGTCGCGCCAGTTGCAGCAGAGCATCGTCCAGCATGCTCTGTACCACCTGGCGTGCTTCGCGGGTCTCGGCCGCCACGCCTGAGGCACCGTTGGCCATGAAGATCACCGTGTCGTTGGTGCTCATGTCGCCGTCCACGGTAATACGGTTGAAAGACCGGTCGACGGCTGCCTTCAGCATGGTCTGCATGACCATTGCCGGCAGCTCGATATCACTTATGACAAAGCAGAGCATGGTCGCCATGTCGGGCCGGATCATGCCGGCTCCCTTGGCAACCGCCGCGAGATGAAACCCTTTTCCGTCGAGCTGACTTTTCCCGGCAACCACCTTGGGGACCGTGTCGGTGGTCATAATCGCCTCGGCCAAATCGGACAGCCCTTCGGGTTTCAGGGCGCCAAGCAGGGCCGGAACCGCCGTCTGGATTTTTTGGATCGGCAGTTGTTCGCCGATCACACCGGTTGAGGCAACCAGCACCTGCTCCACGGCCAGATCGAGTCCGTCGGCAACGGCTTTTGCCATTGCCAACGCGTTCTGCATCCCCTGCTCGCCGGTGCAACAGTTGGCGTTGCCGCTGTTGATAACGATGGCGCGGCCTGCGCCGGTCTCGATTCTCTTGCGGTCCAAAACGACTGGAGCGGCTTGAATCCGGTTGCGCGTAAAAACACCGGCAGCGGCAGCCGGAACGGTCGAAAAGATCAACCCCAGGTCTTTTTTACCGTTTTTTTTCAGTCCGGCGGCCACACCGGCCGCCTGGAATCCGTTGACGAAAAGTGTCCCGTTCATGTCATTGTCACCTCCCCTATCGGGCATTGCCGGTAACGAAGAACCGGATATAATAGGACGGCACTGTGCCCTGGGCCAAGTGAAAGGTTTCCCGCAAACCCGCCGCCGCCAGGTTGGACGTTCGTGATATCGGGAAATCAAAAGTAACCGATTTTGTACCGCATCACAACGAAAAAACGCTCGCTCGAAAACTCCCGAGACCGTTTCCGGGGTGGGGTAAAAAATATTTTGGATGTACGGTTTGACAGCCGTCGGAGATTCCCATACGATTCGGACAAACCCGCTTCTTTTTTAAGGAGGGACCGAGACTGAAAATGCAACCGTTATCCGTTTTTTGCCGCAAGTGTGGACTTCGCCTTGAACTACAAAAAACCTGAAAAACAGTTTACCTGTATTGCAGGTCGTGCAATACCACCCATCCTATCCAGATTTGTTCAGAGAGCTTGGATGAATCTTTTGACGACGCCCTGGCCGACGTAAGGTGCGACAGGTTTTGATATTTGATCGTCCTCGACAGCATATTTCCGGTTTTCGGCCTCATTTTCCTGGGCGTTGCTTTAAAGCGCATGCATCTGACAACCGATGCGTTTCTTTCGACCTCAGATCGATTGGTCTACTTTGTTTTTTTTCCGCTCATGCTGTTCTGGAAAATAGGCGGTGCCGGGACCGTTACGATCGACTGGTCCCTTTGTGCCGCCAGCCTCGGCGCTATCGTGTTCATTTACGGGTTGAGTTGGTTCGGCATTCGAACCTTCAAGGTCACCGATTATCAAGCCGGAACTTTTTCGCAAAGCTGCTACCGCTTCAACACTTACATCGGCATGGCCGTTATCATCAATGCCTTGGGGGAAAATGCCGTCGGCATCTTCGGCATTCTGATCGGGTTCATAATTCCGATCGTCAACCTGCTCGCCGTCACGACCCTGATCTGGTACTCCGGCAAGACAGTCACCGCGCACGATAGAAATCGCCTGCTCATTCGGGCCCTCATCTCGAACCCCTTGATCATCGGCTGTGTCGCCGGTATTTTCTATGCCCATATTTTTCGACGTTTTCCGGTTTTTGTGGACAATACGTTGCGACTCACCAGTCTCGTCACCCTGCCGTTGGCACTGCTGTCGATCGGTGGCAACCTGACCTTTTCGAATTTTAAAGAGTACTATAAACCATCCCTGCTCGCCGCGGCCATCAAGCTGCTGGCGCTGCCGGCGGCCGGTTTCTTTTTTCTGCAGCTGTTCAGGGTAACCGGATTGTCGCTGCAGGTCGGCATGCTGTTTTTCGCCTTGCCGACCTCAACCGCAATATTCATATTGTCTTCGCAATTAAACAGCGACATCCGGCTCGCATCCGCCGCTATCGTGATCTCGACCCTGCTCGGGATCTTTTCGCTCACGCTGGTGTTGACCCTTATCACATAGCGGAGCACGCATATGAAACTCCATGAGGCATCGATTTTAATCTTCGGCTTCTCTTTCGGGGTTGCTTCCGATGGTCGCTATGCAGCTTAGTAATTTCAAGATAACCATTGAATACGACGGTTCCGGCTTCCATGGTTGGCAGCGGCAGAAAGGGCACAGGACCGTTCAGGAGGAAATCGAAAATGCTCTCCATACCGTAATCCGACAAAAAATCGCGGTTATCGGTTCAGGACGCACCGATGCCGGGGTTCACGCCCTTGGCCAAGTGGCCAGCTTTAAATGCCACACGCGTTTGGGTCCCGGAACAATCCAAAAATCCCTCAACAGTCTTCTGCCGGATGCCATCGTCATTCGCGAGTGCAAACCGGCCGCGCCGACATTTCACGCCCGCTACGATGCCAAGAGCAAAACCTATCGCTACCGCATCTTGAACCATCCCCTGGCGGTAGCCGTCGGACGTCAATACGCCTGGCACCTTCGCCGTCCACTCGATCTCGATGCCATGCGCAGGGCCGCGGCCATTCTGCTCGGCCCTCACGATTTCTCGGCGTTCGAAGGAGCCGGCAGCCCGCGATCACATGCGGTTCGACAGGTCTTCAGGACCTTTATAGACAGGGAAGAAAAAGCCGAATTTCTGGCGTTCGACATCGAAGCCGACGGTTTCCTGCGGTTCATGGTGCGGAACATCGTCGGAACTCTGGTATTGGTCGGAGGCGGTAAAATCAGTGGAGCGGATTTCGAAGAGATTTTGCTGTCAAAGGAGCGCAAACGCGCCGGCGCCACGGCGCCTCCGCACGGCTTGTTTCTGATGTGCGTCAGGTACGGGTGACGCTAAGGGCTCGCTCAAAAATAACGGACCATTTTTGACGCCGCTTAATCCATGTGAACACCCGGCTTGGTTTAAGGACGCCCATAATCAATCTCGGAAGCGGGTTCCCCGGAATGTTGGTGGCTGCGCTTGATCCCTTGGATCTGCTGGTTGTAGAATGAAATCACTTCCCTCCTGCCCAGCATCCCGATCAATATGCTGTGGTCATCGTCAGCCACCACCGGCAGGCTGTCGATATTCCTGATGGTAAACTTCTGCATCACGGAGTTCAGGTCTTCCGAAGGGGTGGCGAAGATGATGGTGGAAGTACCGATGTCCTTCATGACCACCAATTCCTCGATCTCCTGGGAGAACAGGACTCCCCTGACGTCGTTTATCGAAAATATGCTCACCAGCCGCTGGTCCTGGTCCATGACCGGAAAGTAATGCTGGTCAGTCCTTGAAAAGTAATTCTTAAAATCCGAAAAGGTCATATCCTGTGGTATCAGCCGGACTTTTTTAACCTGATCCATTAGATCGCGCACCCGGATCGTCTGGAGAATGTCAACGAAGAACTCTCCGGCGTGGGCCGGTGAGTCGACCTTGCTTTTGACCTGGCGATGAAATATGGTCCATTTCCGCGCGGCGAGGTAGGAGACCGAACAGACGGCCAAGCTCGGCAGCAGCAGATGATAAGAGTTTGTCATTTCACTGACGAAGATGATCGTAGAAATCGGCGTATTGGAGACGGCCGTGAAGAAACCGGCCATGCCGACGACCACGAAGGCACCAGGCTCGGTCACCACGGCCGGCATGAAATGGTGAAACGTTTTTCCGACGACACCGCCCATGGCCCCGCCAATCACGATCGAGGGGCCGAAAACCCCGCCGCTGCCACCCGAACCGATCGAAAAGGAGGTCGTCAGCACCTTTCCGATTGCCAGGAAGAGAAGAAACGGGATGGTCAGCTGATCCTCAAGCGCCTTTTGTGCAAAGCCATAGCCGAAGGCCAGGGTTTGCGGTAGAAAGAAACCGATGATTCCGGTCAAAAGACCACCGAGGGCTGGCTTGAGATGGTTGGGAATTTTTATTTTTTTGAACAGCGCAATGGTGCCGTAAAAGAACTTGACGTAGAAAATACCCAGTCCGACCAGCAGGAAGGCCAACACGATGTAGGGCCCCAATTCGAGCGGGTTGCGAAAGTGAAAGTCCGGTGACTCAAAAAGCGATCCCCAGCCGAAATTAAGGCAGAACAGGCAGTAGGCGACCACCGACGAGACGCCGGCCGGGATGATGACCTCGGATTCGAACTCCGGATCACGGTACAGGACCTCAGAAGCGAAGAGCGCTCCGGCCAGCGGAGCCCTAAAGATGCTGCCCACCCCGGCGCCGACACCCGCAGCCATCATGATCCGCCGCTCGCGGTCCGTTAGCTTGAGTTTGGTGGCTAGAAATGATCCGAAACCGGCGCCGATCTGAGCGATCGGTCCCTCTCTGCCGCCGGAACCACCAGTGGTCAAGGTCAGGGCCGAAGCAATCGTCTTGACGAAGGGGACCCGACCGCGGATAAAACCGCCTTCGTTGTGGTAAGCGTTTATGGCGGCATCGGTCCCGTGTCCCTCGGCTTCGGGGGCAAAAGTGTAAACGATCCACCCGCTCAGGACTCCGCCCAAAGCCGGCAAGAACAGCAGCATCCAACGGTTGAAGGGTGTGGCGGTGGGCGTCAGCAAGTGGTGCTCGCCGGCCGGAGCCGGCGGTCGGTAACCGGCCAGGAAGTCCAGGAAATAGTGGAGACCGATCTGGGTCAAATAATGGAATGCGATCGATCCCAGACCGGCGATGATGCCGATCAAAACAAAATAGAGGGTCCATTTACCGGCATCGGCAAAATTGAAAGACCGCCCCTTTTTGATCAATGTCTTAAGGCGATGTGTTTGTCCTCCAGGCACGGTCATGCGATATCCTGATAAAAACTTTTAGGCGCTCAACTCTACGACACCCTGCAGGATGATGTCAAACAACTCGGCGATATTCTCCTCCTCGATACACGAAAAGGCGACGCGCAGGTTTTTCTCGCCGATCGCAATCAACCCAATGCCGTGGTTGTCCAGCAGATGCCGACGCAGTTTTTCGGCACCGACGGTTTTTAGCTTGAGGCACATGAAGTAGCCAGAATTAAACGGATAAACGTCCCAGGCATCACCAAACTTCGGGTCCGCCAGAACGGCCTTGACCCGCAGTGCCCGTCTCTTCAAGATGTCGAACTTTTCGGCTTTTTCGGCCGCAAAATTTTCACTTTGCATCGATTTCAGTACGATCGACTGACTCAGGTGGGAAACGTTTGAAATGGTTCCCCGCACACACCCGGCCGTCTTGCGCTCCAGCGCATCGTAAACCGGCGCCGGATCGCCATCGACGAGCGCACCGTATGTCGTGAATCCAACCCGCAACCCCCAGACAAAATTTTCCTTGGTGCACCCATCGAGTTTAACGGCCAACAACCGCGGATGCTGTCCGCACAGCAGCGAAAAGAGGGACTCCTTGCACGCATCTTCTTCATAAAAAAGACCGAAATAGGAGTCGTCCGTCACGGCGATCACGTTGCACCCGGCTTCGGCCGTCTCCGAAAGTACGCGCGCAATGGCTTCGCCTTCCCGCCGGCTGACGGTGTATCCGGAAGGATTGTGCGGAAAATTCAACATGACGATGACCTTGCCGCGCTGTCGGGCCTCGGTTTTGATCCGGTCCTCGAAAGCTTTGAGATGAAAACTCCCGTCAGCCGCGAATACCGGATAGTGTGTTACCGCGGCACCTTTTCGGACCTGGAATATCATGTTGTAATTACCCCACATCGGCTCCGGCAAAAAAATCACGTCCCCCGGATCGACCCAAATATCGGCAAAAACGCTGATCCCGTGAGTAATGCCGCAAGTGACGACCGGGAGGCTGATCGGATGCCCCTGCAGGGAAGGATTTTTTTCAAATAGCATCGACTGCCAAAACCGCCGCAAATCGAGCAGACCGAAGGACGACGCATAGGTGAGAGCTTCACTGGGACGGAGACCTTTAATCATCTGCATGACCGATCCCAATCGCATGGTCTTGCCATTTTCCATGGCAATACCGGCTGTGGCATTGAACCGTTTGGCCTTTTCCTTTGCCTCCGCACTCTGGGTCAGAATCCCTTTGGGGAAAAATAGTTGTCGGCCGACCTGTGACATCATCGCCGTCAGGTGGCCATTGCCCTTGCCGATGTGCTGGTTGAGTTCTTCTGCGATGGGATTCATAACCTTGCGACCTCCCCCTGCAAGCGTGACTGGTTGCCGATGTCGAAAAGAGGCGACAGCGCGCCGGTAATTCAGTTGATCCGCCGGCAGTGATGAAATTCGGACGGTCGCATGTATTCGACCGGCTCCGTTCGCCGACGCTTTAGTTTCAGTGCGCGCCCGTTATTACTGTTTGCACATGAAAAATGTCAAGGGAAAACGGTCATCGGCAGTCGTGCGGATTTTCGGCTCGAGGCGGCGCTGCAGATGTAAAATTTTTATCCGGAGCTTCAGAGCCGGGTCTCTCGATTTCGGGTCTTTCGTGTCCACGGTGGCCGCCGATACATAAAAAAAACCCCGCCCTGGCATCGAGCGGGGTTTGCCTCGAGACCGGTAATTTATTTTTTCTTGTTCTGGCGTTTGGAGGCCTTGAGCGGATTGATTTTGGCACTCCCCTGCACGGCGGTCGAACTGACGTGCGTGGCCATATTGCAGTTGCCGACCTTCCATTTGAGAGACGGATCGGGACAGGACGCACAATACCAGCCGGACTGGACTTCCACTTTACGGCCGCAGCCGTTGCATGGTTCCACGGTCTCATGGCAAATCCCGCCGTTATAAGAACAGCCCTTTGCGGTCATGAAAGGGCACTCTCTGCCTTCTCGGACGGTTGTACAAATCATTGGAATCACCCCCTTGAGTAGTTTAATGTAATGAACACCGACAATAAAACGGACAGAAGAGTATCTCCTGCCCGATAAAAAAAAGCGATCTTTATTAAACTGGGAATAATAGAGACTATTTATTCTATTGTCAATAATATTTTTCAGCAGGTGTTCATCGGGTTATTATAATGTAAAGACTGGTCGAATATGGCCCGATCGAACACGGGTTGACACGGAGCCGCTGGTCGTCTATACGACGTGCCGTCGGTCCGCAGGCCCTGCGCCTTGATGTTTTTCCGTCTTTATTAAAAATCAGTGCCAAAGCATGTTTGGCTTTTCACTGAAAAAGAGATATGATTTAAGGTTAAAAATACCTATATAGAGAGGCAATTTATGGAAGAGTTCGACATCATCGACACCAGGATACCCACTCTGGGGCCCTCGAAAATACCGTCACCGGTCAAACCGCCGCTCGACGATTCACGCTGCAACAGTTTCGTTGCAGACACAGACCGAGTGTCACTGGACGTCGATATCGACAAAATAAAGCAGCTGATTGAAGCCGGAATCGACCCCCCCTCTTTCGAACTGGCCGGCCCCAGGGAAAAAATCTATTTCGATCCCAGCAAGCTCAAGTGTGCGATGGTGACCTGCGGCGGTCTCTGTCCGGGTCTCAACGACATCATCCGATCGATCGTGTTGCAACTCTACTATGGATACGGTGTCCGCAATATTTTTGGAATACGTTACGGCCTCCAGGGGTTCATCCCCAAATACGGCCACGACGTGATCGCCCTGAAACCGGAGGTCGTCGCCAACATTTTGGACACCGGCGGTTCGATCCTCGGCTCGTCACGCGGACCGCAGTCGGTCGATGAAATCGTGGACAGCTTGGAGCGGATGAACATCGGCATCCTGTTTATGATCGGCGGTGATGGAACTCTGAGGGCCGCCTCGGCACTGGCCGACGCGATCAAGGAGCGCAGCCTGAAAATCAGCATCATCGGTATCCCCAAGACCATCGACAACGACATTATCATGGTCTCGCGTTCATTTGGTTTCGACACGGCCGTTGATGTGGCCACCCGGGCTATTCAGGGGGCTCACAACGAAGCCAAGGGCTATCCGAACGGGATAGGGTTGATCAAATTGATGGGCCGTCATTCCGGATTCATTGCGGCAACGGCCGCTATTGCTCAACAAGATGTCAATTTTGTCCTGATCCCGGAAATCGAGGTCGACCTGGACGGTGAGAAAGGCTTTCTGCGAAGCCTCGAAGAACGGTTGAAACTCAGAGGCCATGCCGTCGTCGTCGTGGCCGAGGGCTTCGGCCAAAAATTGTTCGAGGGATCCGAGGAAGAACGGGATGCCTCCGGAAACGTGAAATTAAAGGACATCGGAATTTTTCTACGCGACAGCATCAAGGCACATTTCGCATCCCGTGGGGCCGAGATTTCACTGAAGTACATCGACCCCAGCTACATGATCCGAAGCCTGCCGGCCAACGCCAACGACAGTGTTTTCTGCGGTTTTTTGGGGCGTGATGCCGTGCATGCCGGCATAGCGGGAAAAACGAGAATGCTGGTCAGCCACTGGAACAATTTCTTTGTGCACGTGCCGATGAGTCTCTCGGCCGGCAAGCGCAAACGGGTCACAGCCTGCGGCAAGCTGTGGCGCACAGTGCTGGAAGCCACCGGACAAGGATCGCTGCGAAACAGCGTCGAATAGGCCGCCTGCAAGCGACCCTTTATTTCAATTCCACGAACCCGTCACCTTCGATTCTGAGCATGCTGAGCTCTTTTAGCGCATCACGCTGACCGTCGAATGAGGTTAAGCCGGTAACGCCGGGAAAGTCTCTCAATCTAAGGAGTTCCTCTTTGATGGCGGTCCTCGATTGTACATCGGGGTGCTGACAAATCTGAAAGAGCATCATCGCGGTATCATAGGCCGTGGCCTCAATGACGCCCGGCGTCTCAGCGTAAGTGTCCTCAAACAGCTTGACGAACTCCCGGACCCGCAAATTCTGGCTATCAGGGAAAAAGCCGTCGGGCATGATGGCCCCCTGAACATAATCCCTTGCCATTTCGATCATTTTAGGCGAATGCCATAAGTTCGTTCCCAATAGATACACATCCTCGATATCGTAATAGGCCAGTTGGGGAACGATCAGTCCGGCTTTCGCCGGGGCATCGGGGATGAAAATCGCATCGAAATCGACGATCGCCTCGGGCCCTTCATCTTCCCTTCGCCCCCTGTCGCCGCGACTTATTTCCTGCTCCTCGTTGGTTGTGGTATCGGAATCCTGCGGGGGGCGAACGATGTCCTTTAAATCCCAGGGCGTATCGTAGAACTGACCGACGAGCTTTTTGATCGGTTCTGCAAAATCGGTCTGAGACGGATCGTAGGACTCGACACCGACGACGCGCCCCCCATGCTGAATGACCTCATCCCAGAAAAGATTCATGAACGTGGCGCCGTATTTTTCTTCAGGGTAAAGGATGACGAAGTTGCGCGCCCCAAGAACGTCTGCGGCATAGCCAACAATCTGCTTTACTTGCATTTCCGGGGTTATAAAATTGCGGAAAACCCAGTCCCCGATCTCCGTAATATTCTCTTTCTGGGTGAAAGTGACAATGGGGATGCCGTTTTTCTGGGCGATCTCGGCCGCATATTCGGCATCGACGAGCGGACCGATGATTGCGGCAACCCTTGCCTGGACGAGCTCCTCGATCGCCACGGTCAACATACCGGGATCGGAACCGCTGTCCTTTACAACCAACTGAACGGGCTGGCCACCGATGTTCTGCTGGTTGAATCGGGCCAGTGCAATTTCAACGCCCTTCATCGCCCTGTCGCCGTACACTTTATACCGACCGCTGAGCGGCAGCAAGCACCCGATGGTGGTCCGGTTGTAAACGGTTCGACCGGAGAGCTCTTCCAACATCTGGCGGGCCTGCTGGTTGTATTCGTGCGCCGGATAGGCCGCCAGAAAATCCGAGAGAGCCTGAGCGGCTTGATCGTAATTGCTTTCTGCGGCCAGGTTGACCCCGAGCTGATACATCAGATAGCTCCGGGGCAGATCGTCTTGCACATGTCCCAGCAAGGCAACAATGTCGCTGGTATTCAACAGGTTGATGGCGGTCTTCAGCTTGTCCTGGATCAACATCGACCGCGGCGCCTCTGCTGAACGGTAGGCCATGGTATAAAAATAAACGGCATCCTCGGGAGACTGCAGCGCAAGATAAGTATCGCCCAGAATTTCGTGTGTGCGGGCCTCCTGGCTTTTGGTCAAGGGCTGCTCGAGCATCATCGCGCCCAGCCGAACGGCATTGTCGTATAAGCCTTCTCCGTAATACGACGCCAAAATTCCGACTTTGGCATCACCCGCAAGCTCGTTAAGGGGGTAATCGGCCAGCAAGCGGTTGAACGAATCCCGGGCCGACTCGTATTGGCCCAGAGCGTTCTGAACGGTGCCGATGCGCAGCAGTACCGCAGCTGCGGCCGGTCCGTCCGGATACTGGTCCAGGTATTGCCGGTAATAGTCGAGGGCTTTTTCGTAGTTCCGAGCTTCGAAAAACCCATCGGCTTCGAGCACTGTGTTTTGTCCGGGGTAAACCGCCGTCGGAACCGGTTCTGACACCACAACGGGTCGCGGGGCACAGGCCCATACGAACAGGAGGCCGCCGAACAGCAGGATGATGAGTTTCTTTGCGCCTGTTTTCATGAGAATCTTAATCTCGTCGATTGTGATGATCCGTTTACTGATACACACCGCGAAAATATCCCCAGAAACCTTTCGGTCAACGGTGCATGTCAGCCGATGATCAAGACCGAAAGCCCGTTGACTGCATACCGGATTCCGGCATGCGGTTCAAGGATTGGATTGACTTCCAGAGCTGAAATATCACGATGCCGGGGCATTCACGAAAATGCGCCTGCTCCCTCGGCGCAGTGCAAGTTGAATCGCGTTGCCCCCTGTCACCACCGGCTCGTTTTCGCGGTCATGCATCGTCCGCATAACGGTTTTGTATCGAACGGATGATGTCGATGATTGAAAAGAATATGTCAACAAGTTCAGGGTCGAAGTGTGAACCGGCATCATTTTCCAAAGTGGTCAGAACATCGGATTCGTTCCAGGCTTCCTTGTAAATCCGGGCCGAGGAGAGGGCATCGTAGACATCGGCCAGGGCAACGATTCTGCCAAAAAGGGGAATTTCGGTCCCCTTCTTGCCCCGGGGCCGGCCGGCAGGATCGGTATGACCGTTGAGCGGCAAGCCGTTGACCAGATCGATATGGCCGGGATATCCCGATCCATCCCACTTTTCATGGTGTGTCAGGGCAACCTGTGAAGCGGCGTCATCGAATTCAGATTGCCGTCCCAAGAACAATTGCGCCCCCAGCACCGTGTGCTGTTTCATTATCTCGTATTCATCGCTGTTGAAACGACCCGGTTTTTTGAGAATCAAATCCGAAATGGCAACCTTGCCGACATCGTGAAGCATGGCCGCCATGCGGAGCAGATCACGATTCAAATCGATTTCTCTCTGCGG
>JARFQH010000265.1 GCA_029287875.1 Desulfobacteraceae bacterium
CGGCCGGGTTTCTTGCAGAAACAACCGCGCATTTCGGAGAACCTGGACATTTCATACGAAGCCAAAGGATCGGGGCGCGAAGCGGAAACGGCCGACGGCGACGCTCACGACCATGCCTCTGCGGGACGCGTCAGAGGCCAAGACGCTCAGGCGTTCGGCCGTCTCTATCACGATAAAGACGAAGCACCTCATGGCCCAACAAACAACGCGTTTACTCGCAACGCCGAGGCGATGGCATCGGGATCTGCCGATACGCGCCCGCATGAACAGGCGGCGCTATGGAAGAAAACAAAATTCGGTGACTTGCGGGTGATCGGCCAATTGCATAACAGTTACGTGCTGTGTGAATCCGAAGGCGGCCTCGTCCTGCTGGACCAACATGCCGCCCACGAACGCATCTTGTACGAGCGGCTCAAGCGGCGCTCCGACAGGCTGAAAAAGGAGGCCCAGCGGTTGCTGGTGCCCGAAACCATCGAGCTCAGCTTTCACGAAGCCGGCGTCCTGGAACGGCTCGCGGCCGAGTTCGATGCGTTCGGCCTCGAGATCGATCCTTTTGGAACCAACACCTTCGTGGTGCGCTCCGTGCCCGCGATGCTCGCCGGCCGGGACGTTGCGCCGCTGGTTCGAGAGATTGTGGAAACACTGGCGGCAGAGGGGTTCGGTGACGGTCCGGAATCATTCGTCGATGCGAGCCTGAAGCTGATGGCCTGCCACGGTGCCATCCGCGCCCGGCAGGCGCTGTCGGACCCGCAGATCCGCGAACTGCTGCACGAGCTCGATGGCTGCGAGAATCCCGCTCACTGCCCCCACGGCCGCCCCACGTGGCTGCGGTGGAGCATTCGGGAACTGGAAAAATCCTTCAAACGGATTGTGTAAGGGGCAAATTAAGAAAGCGTCAGAAGGTGCGCGTCCGTCATACAGGCGGGTAAATTTATACAACGGAAAAAATCATGAATAAATTTAGAGGGCGGGGATTTCCCCGCCCTCTAAATTTATTAGAAGAACTTCCACGTGACGCCGGCCGACAGGTTCCATACGGTTTTATCGTACTTGATGTCCAAATCGTCGGTCACGTCCTTGTAGTTCACGTAGGCACCGCCGAAGGTAATGTCCCATTTGGGTGTCGGGCTGAACACGACCCCGGCGCCGAAGGTGTCGGCATCCAGTTTGGGTTCTTCCGGCTGCTCGATCTGTTGGTCATCCGGGAGCTTGATATCGGTGTGGAGGTAGCCGATACTCGCCTTCCACTGGGGCGAGAAGGTGTACTCGGCGGTGATCCCGAGGTCCCAGCTGTTGCCTTCGCCGGAGAAGGTTTGAATGGTGGCGCTCTTTTCGAGGTAAAGGACATAGTTGAGGGCCACATTGAGCTGGGGCAGGAATTTGTAGGAGATGCCGAAGCCGAGTTGCCCCGGAATGTCGTCCTGAATGGTACTGCCGTCCCGGAACCCGGTTGCAATGGACAGCGGTAGGCCGTTGGGCAGGAGCGTGTCCTTTTTGACCTCCCGCTCGTACTTGATGTCGGTGCTGGTGTAAAAGGTCAGGGCGGTGTTGAGCCTGTCGTTGGGGGCAAAGTTCACGCCGAAGTATCCGCCCAAGCCGCCGTCGTCCTCCTTGACGTCGAGTCTCAGGGGAAGAGGCGGCGCAAGGCCGGCCGACGATGCAATGGTAGCCTCGCCGTCGAATTCCCGGGTGGAATAGACGTAGCGGGCGGCGGCCGCCACCGACCACATCTTGTTGATGGCATAGGAGCCGCCCAGCGAGAACCCGTAGGCCACGCTGTCTTTGACCTTTTCCCTCTGGGAGGCGATCAGGTTATACGGCAAGGCATTGGTCGCCCCGCCGGTAGCGCCCCGGTTGAGCCCCTGAGCAATGCCGCTGGCCAACTTGACCGTCCGGGCGCTGCCGTCGTTGTACTCCAGCTCGCCGCCGCCGGCCGGTATCGTGAACGCGAAGAAACCGGCCCATCTTTCCTGTTTGAAAACGGCGAAGAAAGCCGGAATGACCGACGCCTTGTCTTGGCTGAGCTTGCCAAAAGGCTGGTTGAACGGCGGGAAGGCATTGTTCGGTATGGTGTTCGAATAGTCTTTGTCGAAGTACAGCACGTCCAGCTTGGCATAGGCGCCGTTTTCCATCTGCATGATGCCGGCCGGGTTGTAGACGGCGATGTCGGGGTAATCCGTCGCCGCGCTGCGGTTGAGCGTGCGCATATAGTCCGCGCTCTGGTTGCTCTTGTTGATGATGCCGCCGGCGTACAGCGGCGATGCCGCCAGCACCCAAATCCCCAGACCACACAGAATTGAGAGCCCTTTTCTCATGTTTCCTCCCTTTTTGTGATCGACACAAATTTTGCGTAAAAATCCCCCCACCGCGTTGATTTTTTAAAAATTTGTTAGGAAGTGCAGAAAGCCCGATAGGTGTGCAGCGTTAATTTTAAAGGATTTCAACAGGTAAAGTCAAACAAAATTTATACAATGTAATTCATTTAGTGAATTCACTCCATAAATATCCGGCATTGAAACGATGCCGCTTGTCTTTTGCCTGCGAACCGGTTGACAGTAACGATAGGTCCGGGTAGATATTGTCCCCGGTTGACGCGTTTTCTCGTAACTTCAAAGCGCCGTTGCGGCTCGTTATCTTTGTTACAAGAAGAAACCGGGGACAGGTATGACGACCAAACCTTTTGATTTCTGCCAGGATCATTCCCGGCAATTCCTGGAGATGGCTCTCGGGCAGGAGCGGCGTGAGAGGGTCGTAAAGCCTGACGGTTACGGCATGCGGACCGGAGACTGCGGCGACACGGTAGAATTTTTTCTAAATACGGAAAAAGGCCGCATTCGCTCGGTTTCCTATTTGACCAACGGCTGCCTCAACACGAATGCCTGCGCCAACACGGTGGCGCATCTGATCGAGGGCGGGAGCATCGAGGCGGGTTGGGAGATCACGCCCGAAGCGGTCATCGCCTATCTCCAAACTTTGCCCGCGGAGAGTCATCATTGCGCGGAACTGGCCGTCGGTGCCCTTTACAAGGCCTTGGCCGATTTGACGGAAAAAACGCGCCAACCGTGGAAAAAACTGTACCGCTGATTTCGTCCGAGGGACGGCGCGAGACTGACGATTATCCTTGACAGGATTCGGCTGGTTGACTATAGCCTTCTCCTTGATCCCCTACGCCCCTTCGAGTCAGGGGCGAATGATATTTGACCCCGTTATCAATCTGACTGTTAAAGACAT
>JARFQH010000359.1 GCA_029287875.1 Desulfobacteraceae bacterium
ATGTGCGCCTGAACAATAATTTTAGCCGCAAAAGGACCAGGGATTGCCGCTTGAAGCCGGGTCATTCAAGATGGCCGTATCACTGACGGCTTCGCCACCAAGCATCCGCAGCTTCCACACAAAGGGGGACAGCCGCATGAATTCCACCGCAGAATGCAAGAGCCTTTTGGAATGTGCCATTTACTGGGAAAAGGCCGGAGCCGACCGCATGTGTTTTAGCCAGCCCATGGGCGGCGGTGACGCCAATATCAAAACCTGGACATGGGCGGAGGCCGTTGGCGACGCCAGGAAAATGGCCTCTTACCTGAAAAGCCTCGATCTGCCGGAACGTAGCTCCATTGCCCTTTTTTCAAAAAACTGCGCCCACTGGCTGATGGCCGATCTGGCCATCTGGATGGCCGGCCACGTCAGCGTACCAATCTATCCCATCCTTACGGCAGATATTGTAACGTACACCCTGGAGTATTCCGAATCTAAACTGCTCTTTGTGGGAAAACTCGATCCAGTGTGGGACGACATGAAACAGGGTGTGCCGGCCGGTTTAAAAACCGTGGCATTTCCGCTGGCACCGGAAAACGAATACGAACAGTGGGACGACATTATCACGAACCATTCTCCGCTGATGGAAATAGCAGCGTGTCCGGCTGATGAAACGGCCACCATTATCTATACGTCGGGAAGCACCGGCAAGCCCAAGGGTGCCATGATTTCATTTGAGGCCATGTACCGTAGCGGTAGAGGTCTCAGTGAATATTTGAAAACGAATCCTGGTGATCGCATCCTCTCCTATCTTCCTCTGGCCCATGTGTACGAACGTTTTGTGGGCCAGTCCCACTCCCTGTACGCAGGGTTGCCGCTTCCGGATCGGCACCTATCCCCAAAGAGGTTATCGGGTGGTACCGCCGTCTTGGCCTTGAACTGCTGGAGGGATACGGTATGACGGAAAACTTCGCATACTCCCATATCGGAAGACCCGGCGCGGTCCGTCCCGGTTATGTGGGCAACCCCTATCCCGATGTTGAGCATAATATCAGCGAGGAAGGTGAAATCCTGGTAAAAAGTCCCGGAACCATGAAAGGGTATTTCAAGATGTCTGAAGAGAACCAACGGGTTTTTACCGAGGACGGCTTTCTGCGCACCGGCGATCTCGGAGAAATCGACGAGATGGGGCGTCTGAAGATCACCGGCCGGGCCAAAGAACTGTTCAAAACATCAAAAGGCAAGTATGTGGCACCGGTGCCCATTGAAAATCTGCTGTCAAACCATCCCTTGGTGGAGGCCTGCTATGTTACCGGAAGCGGGTATCACCAGCCACATGGAGTGGTGATGCTCAGTGAAGAGGCTCTCAAAATGTTATCCGAAGGCGACAGGCAGTTGCTGGTGACCAAACTGTTGAAATTGCTCGAAGAGGTCAACAATGCTCTGGCGCCGTTTGAGCAACTGGCGTTTCTGGCGATAGCCAAGGATGTCTGGAGTGCGGAAAACGGATTCCTGACCCCAACCCTGAAGATCAAGCGAAAGGTCTTGGATGCCACATACGGCCCCCTGGCTGAAGAATGGTACGCAGTGAAACAACCCGTCGTCTGGCAGGCAACTGACTGAAATGTGCGATGGAGATCTGCCGTTTTTATCGATCCACTTTTAGTGAGATACACTCAATCTTCATGTACACGACGCTAAATTTGGTATGTTATGAATCAGGTAATTTCGAGGAGTAGCGCTTTTGCCTTTGGTTGCCAGAATCCCATATTTAATGAATCGTATAAGTTAATCGCTTCTAAAATGCAGCGTGTATAGTGAGTTTTTAGCGACCCTGGCTTTGCGAAATGCAGAGATGATTGTAGAGAGGAACCTAAAGACCATCCGCGAGAACCTTAAATCGTTTTTGTACCGATCTAATTGAGAAAGTGGGAGTTCTGTTGCTTCCAGGGACTCTTTACGGGAATCAATTTAACTCATTTCGTGTCGGTTTGCCAAACGGTATGGCGCAGTATTCCGGCAACCCGAACCGGAGGCACTGTAGGTACGATCTCCAAGGGGATCTGGGTTTTTTCAGTGTTCGGGGGGGCGGACAGTGAGAGGGGTTTGTACCAGATGTTCATGCTCTGCACCCGACCGGATATGTTGGTGTTGTTGACCAAGGTTCCACCGAAGGCGTAACCTGCCCGGGCGAACATGATGTTGATACCGTAGGAGACGGCGCGGGCAATGGTAAAGGCTGTTTTCACGCCGTCCTGCCGGGCGTCGGCCTCCATGGCGGCCAGCAGGTAGGCGGCAAGGCTGGCCCGCCGATGCTCGGGGTCCGTAGCAAAATCGGTCATTTCCACCCCGCGCTCGATTCGCTCGGCAGATGCCAACGCGATTAGCTTTGCATTGTGAAGGATGCCGAAATAGCGGAAATTCTCATCCATGGTGCAACGGATGTAGTCCGGATCGAGAATAGGAAACGGATAGCTTTCGAACACCCGGCTGTACAGGGCCGCCATCTTCGTTGCGCTATCCGTGTTCATGAAGGTCAGGGCGCAGTCGTCCGGTAGCGGGTGGCGAATACCAGCGCCGGCCCTTCGCATTGCCACCTCCAGTACCTTTCGGATGCGCTCGGCATCGCTGGGCCGGCGCCTCTTTTCGCATCTGAAGCGCGACACGAAAAAGGCAGCGTTGCCGTCGGCGTAAAAATCCGGAATCCGGGCCTCGATTTCGAATCCTGCATCCGTGAATACAGCGGCGCTTCTGGCCGGAACTTTGGCAAAGAGTTTGGTGTAACCTTCGGCCTGCGCCAGTTTATGCATCGCGGCGATGACCGCCTCGGCCTCTCCGGAGGCCAGTTGCATGAGGTAGACCCGTTCGGACAAAGGGCCGTACTGAATTCGGGACCGGCCGATGGTCTTGATTCTATCTTGGGTCACGGTACAACCATTTGAGGGACATTGCCTAATAAAACTGGGCGTTTCAATTTTTTTTAATACTATCGCTTTTTTTCCTGTCAGTGAAGGCGTATAGCCTCAACTTTCGGGATTGGCGTATCCGCGAACGCAATCATTTGATGACGCCTTGCGAACTTGCCTCTTTGGATGAATCCCGAAAATTTATGTATATTGATTTTCTCCTAAATTATCAACCACCCATCTCCCATCAAATGGTCAACATTGAAATAGCCATATAAAATCAAGACCACCGTCATATTGCATGTATCTGCTATTATGTAACACAAGTCCTTAAAATCGTCGATTTGCTTTGATGGCCATTCCGTATATTCTACGAGGAAGGTGCCAATTTTCAGTCGGCATTTACGACCCGAAGGTTGCCATGGTGTTTAATTCTCCGCATTAGTAGGATTAGGCCTTCCGTGATTTAACCACTGTATCAGCCAGAGGCGGTTTAGCCACAGCGAACCTGCTGGGATTCAACACTCTCGGAGCGTCTGATCCTCACCACTTGTCGTTTCTTTCAAAATAATGTAGGTGTCAAAGCGGCAAGTAACAGCCTTAGCTATATGCACCCAAAACCTCTCGAAAATAGAGGAGACGGATAGGAATGCTGGCCCGTGACATCATGGACACCCGCTTTCACACACTCAAGCCCCACGAAACGGTAGCCCAGGCAGTTAAAATGTTCCAAACCGCCAGCCGTGAGGAGGGCAAGAAGATTTTTGGCCTGATCGTGGTCGATGAAGCTGATCGACTGGTCGGCATGTTGTCGATGTACGACATTCTGCTGTTCATTCAACCCAAGCACATGAAGATCTGGGGAGAGATGGAGGACCTGGAACCGGATCGTCTCTTCGAAGACCTGCTTGGAAAGGTTAAAGGCATTCAGGTAGGTGACATCATGACCACGGAGGTCGTCACCATCGGTCCTGAAACGCACATCCTGAGCATATCAGACCTGATGATCGACAAACATATCCGCCGCCTGCCGGTTTCAGAAAACGGGCGAATCATCGGTATGGTTTACATGTCGGACGTGTTTTACCACATGCTCACACAGTTTTTAGACTGAAAGGCAAGACAGGGATGGTCTTCATCGAACGGCGAAGCGTATTGAGCGGGATGCTGGTTCAGGAAGCGATGCGGAAGCGCGTGATCCGGGTGTCGCGGGAAACCACGTTGTCCGATTGCACCAACCGGATGGTCAAGAACAAAGTCGCTGCGGTCCTTGTGACCGGAGAAGATGATCGGCCGGTCGGGGTCGTGTCCAAAACAGATCTAATCGGCGCGTTCTATGCCGACCTGCCGATTGAAGCGGCAGCGGCAGACATCATGGCCGCACCACCGCTGTTCTGTTTCCTCGACGACAGCCTCGAGTCGGCCATCGATCTGATGCACGCAAGAGGCGTGCACCGGCTGTATGTGAGCGGTGCTGAAACCGATCGGGTCATCGGCACGCTGGCCTATCCGGACATAGTCGGTTTGCTCTACCGTTATTGCAGGGCGTGCGGTAAAAGTGTTTCGAAGGTGCGTCGCGGCACCGAAGATGAAACGAATAGCTCGCGGTTGCGCGTCGGAGATGTGATGACGACTTCAGTGCGGGCCTGCAAAACGGATGAGACCCTGGCCGAGGTGATCGAGGAACTCACGAGCCACCGCTGTGGAGCGGTCCTCATTCGGAACCCTGCCGATCATGCCGCCGGCGTCATTTCGAAAACCGACCTGGTCATCGCATACAAACATGGAGAAAAAACCGGCACACCGGCTAAGGTCATCATGCGGCACCCGGTTCTGAGTTGTGAGGCAAACGATTTCCTTTCCGTGGCACTGCAGCAGATGCTGCTAAAAGACGTCCAGCGGCTCTTCGTTTACAAAGACGCCCCCGCCCGCATCGTCGGCGTCCTGTCGCTCTCCGATTCGGCCCGCTTCCGTTCGGGTTCCTGTCGCGCCTGCACCTCCGGCCGCCTGATCGTCGGTGTATAGATGTTGCCGGTTAGCCGGTTTGGCCCGTTTAATCCGTTGAGCCGGTCGGCCTACCGGGCCATTAACTTGGCAATCAATATTTCTATACCCGTTCCCGATACTCCCCTCATCATTATACTCCTTGCCAGGATAACGTTTAGTTCAGCGTGCCAGCTTCAGCTGGTCCGATGGAACGGTTATGCTATTTGTGATTTCTTTTTTTCCAATAGTCAGGACGCCGGTGGAGGTTTGCCACAGCGACAACCATAATTTCATCACCTCGAATTTGATAAATGATGCCGTAAGGGAAACGCCGAGTTTTGCATCGCCGGGTTCTTTGCGACAAACGATGCCAGGCTTCTGGATACTCTCCAATTCGGTCCAATGTCTTTAACACTTCGGCAAGGAAATCATCACCGAGTCCAGGCGACTCGTAATTGTAATAGTCGATCGCCTGATCCAATTCGATTTGGGCAATTTCGAGAAAGCGTATTTTCATTGGAGAAGCTACCGATACTTTGCAAGAACTTCCTTAATGGAAAGAGCCCGGAGCTTCTCTTTTTCATAGGCGTCAATACGATCTTCGGCCTCCTTCGCCCATAATTCATCAATGTCTCGATCCGGTTTATCCAGACTTGACAAAAGCTTGTCGATTAATTGTGCCTTCTCTGAGGGTGGCAATTCCAATGCTTTTTTCAGGATTTCTTTTGAACCAGGCATGATTATCTCCTCAGGTTGCATGAACCCATTTTATTGAGCGTAACGGCGTAAATCACCGGCAGGCAAAACGGGCCAACCGCTTACTTTCCTTGCAGATCAACGGCCAGTTGCACGAGTTTTTCCACCTGGTCATCCGGAACCCTGCCCCGGATGATTGCCCGGCAGACGTGCTTTTTATCCAGCAGAACGACGTTGGCCGAGTCTTTCTGAAGACCCCAGGCTTTACGCAGTGAAGCGTCGTAGTCAAACAGGATGGTGGTGTTGTACTTCTTGGCTTTTCCTCCCGCAATGGCTCGAATGGCAAAGTTGGGCTTCCAGGTGGCCTCACAGTCGGCAATACCGATACCTTTGTAATTTTCAGTCGTTAAACGGCCGTCGTCCTTGGCCTTTTTCATGGCATCCGTGAAGTGATCGTTCAGGTCCGACACGTCGGGATCGACGTAATTGACCAAAAGCACCCTCCCCTCCCAACTCGCCATATTATAGATCTTTCCTTCCGCGTCCTCAAAAGCCCAGTCGGACGCCTGCATTCCGACCTGCAGCTCCTCGGCAAACGCCGGGAAAGACCCAAACAATAAGGCGATGATGGCCACTGCAACGATTGCTTTCACGCTACCCTCCTTAGTCGGTTTGGCCCGTTGAGCCGGTTTTGCCCGTTAAGCCGGTTGCGCCGGTCTGCCCGTTTGCCGGTTTGACTTTTCATTCCATTCAGTTGAAATGGGTGCTTGTCAGCTCGGTTGTAATATGTTTTTGAACCATTATAATGACAAACTTTCGTGTGTAACCTATTAAACTTCAATTTAATTCAACCAGCTTAATGAACTTAACGGGCACAACCGGCCATCGGGCTCAACCGGCTCAACGGTCCAAACCGACCTCCAGACTACCAATCAGGTCGGTCAACCGAGTGATACCGTTTTCTTCAAGATAATCGGAAATGCCGGTCAGGATGTCCATTGTCACACCAGGGTTGACAAAATTGGCCGTTCCAACTTGGACTGCCGATGCGCCGGCTATAATGAACTCCAGCGCATCCCGCGCGGTGGTGATCCCGCCGATCCCGATAACGGGGACCTCGACCGCCCGACAAACCTGCCAGACCATGCGCAGGGCCACCGGTTTGATTGCCGGTCCGGAGAGCCCGCCGGTAATGTTGGCGAGCACAGGACGCCGCCTTACCACGTCGATGGCCATTCCGGTGATGGTGTTGATTAGCGAGAGGGTATCGGCGCCTTCCGCCTCCGCCCGGCGGGCAATGGCGGTAATGTCGGTGACGTTAGGCGAAAGCTTGACGATCAGGGGCTTGGATATCTTTTTTCTGACGGTGCCCACTACCCGGCCGGCCGCATCAGGGTCCACGCCGAAAGCCACCCCACCGGCCTTCACATTTGGACATGAAATATTGACCTCAATACCCGCAACCGCATCGATTGCCTCGACCCGCTCCGCCAGGGCGGCATATTCCTCGACGGTCTTGCCGTAGATATTGACAAAGATGGGCGTCGACAATTTCTGCAGAAATGGAAGTTTTTCGGCAATGAACGTCTCGATGCCGACGTTTTCGAGACCGATGGCATTGAGCATGCCGCAGGCGGTTTCGACGATGCGCGGCGGCCGGTTGCCCATGCTGGGCGCCAGGGAAAGCCCTTTGACGATGATCCCGCCGAGTCGATTCAAATTGACATAGGTTTCAAACTCCCTGGCATAACCGAAAGTACCGGAGGCGGTCATCACGGGATTACGAAGGCGGATACCGCCAATATCAACGGACAGATCAGGTTGGGAGTTCATATCTAAAGTTCTCTAATGTCAGATGTCCGGCAAACTTAACCGGTCGTCATCGAATCGGCTTTCAAAACCGCTTTAATCCGTGCTTCCAGATTGATGAGATAGGCCGGTTCCGGCTGCTTGGGCCCGGGGTTGACATCGTACTCGTGAGCCCTGATCCGCTGTTTAATGCGGTCCACATCCTCGTTTTCTTCTCTTGCGCAGGCCGACACCAGATTGAAAAAGTCGATACAGGCCGCCTGGGCTCTTTCCAGGTAGGCGGAGGCATCTTCAGCGCTGTAGACGAAGATGTGACCGGGGCACAGCACGTCCGGCGTTAAGGCTTTGAGCTGCTGCAACGACGCCAGATAGCAGTCGTAATCTGCCAGGCAGTCGGTTACGATGTATCCGGTTTGGTCCGGCTGACCGGCGGCTTCGGAAGAGAGCAGAATATTTTTATCCGAAATTCGGTAGCTCAGACAATCCCACGTATGCCCCGGGCTCGCTATCACTTCAACACAGCAGCCGGTAGCGATCTCGACTCGATCCCCTTCTTGAACGTATCGATCGATGTCGAACGGTTCAAAATGTGCGCCGGGTGTGCCGTTCACGCCGATTTGCGCCACCAGAACCTCGGCTGCGAGATTCAGGTAACGAATCCTTTCGACGGCGCTCGGCCGTTTCAAGATCTCGCCGGCCTTGCGAGAGGCCACCACCTCCATCCGGGGATAGCGTCTTTTAAAAGCGGCGACGGCACCACAGTGATCAAAATGGGCATGGGTGAGAAAACAGAAAGCCGGCGCTCGGCTCCCCAGAATTTTTTCGATCTCGGTTGTATAAAGCTCGCCCAGCAGGGTGAAACCGGCGTCGAAGATTACCGGTTGCGGGCCGTCCAGCAGGTAGACCGGCACGGCCGGGTGCCCCACAACGAAAAAATCATCATAAATTTTGCCGGTTTGAGAAAAAATCACGCGTCCCCCGCAGTTGTTCAAGCCCCCCGAACCATACACAAAATTGAGGCTGAAAACAACGAGGATCGATCGGATTTACGCTGCAGAAGAAGACTGTAGGTTAAGCGGTTTCCCGCCCAGGCGGGATTCAACGTTCCGGGTTGAAAGGCCCTTAAACAGATCATATTTAAATAATTCTGATTTCACGGGAATCGCACCGACTCCAGTCTATTGAATTGACCCGGGACCACCCTAACAGTCGGAGAACAGACAGCACCGGTTACGCCCATCCTCCTTGGCGCGGTACAGCGCCGTATCGGCTTTTTTAATCAGGTCCGCATTGGACGAATCGGTTTTGGGTGAATGCGCCGCAATGCCGATGCTCATAGTGACGTATATGGTATGTTCGCCATAATTGAAACACGTCGCGGCCAGCTTTTCGCGCAGGCGTTCGGCCAATATGAAGGCGCCCTCCTTTGGCGTTTCCGGCAGCAGGACGGCAAATTCCTCGCCCCCGTAGCGGGCGGCGACGTCGGATTTGCGCAACGACTTCTTCAGCAGTTCGGCCGTTTCCCTCAGGACGTAGTCGCCGGCGAGATGGCCCATGGTATCATTGACTTTCTTGAAATGATCCAGGTCCACCATGAGCAGTGTGAGCGGAAATTTATAGCGTTTAGACCGGTACATTTCTTCGTCCAAGACTTCCTGGAACCTCTGGTAATTGGTCAGTTTGGTCAATCCGTCGTGGGTGGCGCGCTCGTTCAGAATTTCGATGCGTTTGTTTTGCTCAATCAGACGGCTTAAAAAATCGGCTGACAGATGGATCAGCTCTTTTCGAGCGGTTTCGATCATTTCGATATAGCGGGTTTCCGAATCGATCTTGATTTCAAAAACCGGGAATACGGCCTCCGTGAGTTCACCCACTTCCTCCAGAAGCGGCTCCAACTGGAAGTGCTCCTCGAATCCGTATTCTTTGGCAAAATGCTCGATCAGGCCGAGTTGATAGGCCTTGTCAGGCAGGTTGACAAAATCGACCAGCAGGGAGGTGAGATGCAGGAGTCGCGCCATCTGCGTGATTTCCGGGCTGGCGCCCTTGAGTTCCGCCGGTAAATGGTGGTGGCGCATCGGCTTGTAAAAGGTGTCCGGCAGTCCCCACTTTTTCACCAGGAGACTGCCGATATCCATGTGTGTAAATCCCAGAACCTGTTGTTCGGCATCATGGTAAGAGGACTGGTTTTTTCGCTTTTCCGTTAAAACGAGGCTGAATTGATCAGGCATGCACTGGTTCAAGGTGAGAATGCCGATGTTGTGCAGCAGGCCCAGAAAAAAAGCGTCATCCACTGCTTGGCGGGAAACGTTTTTGGCCATCGACTTCATGGCCACGGCGCTGAAAAGTGAATCCTTCCAGAACTGGGTATAATCGAATCCATCACTGTTGTCGGTCTGAAAGCTCTTGACCACCGAAAAGCTCAACGCAAGGTTCTTGACGGTTGTAGCCCCCAGCAATTTGACCGCGTGCTGCACGGAGGTGATACGGGTGTTGAGACCGTAGTAAGGCGAGTTGATCATGCGCAGCACTTCGGCGCTCAAGGGCGGGTCGGTCGAGAGGATTTCCGCCAATTCCTTCAATCCGCTCTTCTGATCCTGAACCGTTTCCAGAATTTTGATGGCAACCCCCGGAAGGGTGGGCAGTTTCCCAATGCCGTTGATGATTTCGTCTATGATGTCATCTGATTTCATCGCCTGTTTCCTTTCCGGAAGGACGTAGGTCGGAAAAATTTTTCTGGGGGTTGCCGGCAGGCCACTCCCGGATGTGTTATCGGAAAAAATTTTTAATACTTAAATGCCGGGCTTATTTTTCCGCTTTTTACCCCATCGGCAGCTTCTCGAAGCGCCCGCCATTGTGACGGTACAACTTTTGCGTTATCATGATCTCTGACCCCCATTGCTTACTGTAGGGTCAACAACAGATCCCTTTCCTTGGGGGGTGGGAACGGGTGAAAAAGGTCCGGTTCGATTCCACCTTGAGGTTGCCGGATCCGGACGAGGATAGTGATGAAATTCCGTTGGAAGATAACGAAGAGAAAGTTCAGGGCGTCACCAGCATCGTGGTGCCCCTTCCCACGTTGCTGAAAGCAGCCATTCCGCGCTCGAATTTACCGGATAACACGCTCTCCTTCGTGAGTTCGTTATCCACCCATCCGTCAACCGACCAGGTAGGTGTGAAAAGTCTGGTCGAGGCCAGTCAAGCCGCCATCACGTGGGAAGACAATGGTTCCGAGGATGCATCCCGCTGGTTGACATCGACCGACACCGACCAGCTTCAGTCCGTGGTGGCGGACATGGCGGCCCGTATTTCCGGCACGAGGCAGATGACCTACGCGGGGCGCGACAGCATTTGGTGCTGCGGCCCCATGCCGCATCAGGGAACTTCTTTCGTCTTCATCGTGCCGGTGGACAGCATCTTTCAGTCGTCCCAGGAAATCCGTCACACCATTGAAAACCGTGTGCGCACAGTCGAGCAGGTTACGGCCGGTTTCCTGGTCCTACTTATCGCCCTTAACGCCGGCTTGGCGCTGAAGTTTTCGCGTTCGATCACGCGACCACCGGAGCTGCTCACCGCTGCGTCCAGCAAGCTGGCCAACGGAAATTTCAAGGCCCGGGTCGATATCCGCAGCCGGGACGAGTTCGGTGACCTTGGCCGGGTGTTTAACCAGGTCGGTCCCCAACTGGACACTCACTTCAGGTTGCAGCAGGCCATGGACGTGGCCATGCAAATTCAATACAACCTCCTTCCGCAGGCCGCGCCGAACCTCTCGGGTCTTGATGTCCGCGGGATGGCCTTTTACTGCGATGAGACCGGCGGGGATTATTTTGATTACCTGTGCGTGGACGAGCAAGACCGCCAGTGTCTGTGCATAGCGGTGGGAGATGTTTCCGGCCACGGCCTTCCGTCCGCCCTTTTGATGGCCACCGCCCGCGGCCTCCTTCGACAAAGGGTGTCCATGCGCGGCAGCCTGGGGGAAATCGTCACCGATGTCAACCAAAGATTTGCCGAAGACGTGGAGCGCTCCGGGCGTTTCATGACCCTGTTTCTGGCCCGTATCGATCGGGTGCGAAAAAAAATCGAGTGGGTGCGGGCCGGTCACGACCCGGCCCTGCTGTATGATCCCGCAACGGAGGCTTTTATCAGTCTGAAGGGCAAAGGCCTGCCTTTGGGGATCGATGCCGCAATACCGTACCGCGAATCGTCGACCGCCATCGATAACGGTCAAGTCCTTTTCATCGGCACGGACGGCATCTGGGAAACCAGTAACGATAAGGGCGAGCTGTTCGGAAAGGATCGCCTGAAAGAAGTGATTCGACGATACGCCGGCCAATCCGCACGCGATATCTTGCTGGCTGTTCATGCTGCCGCCGAAGAATTCCGCGGTGAACTGAAGCAGGAGGACGACCTGACCATTGTCATCGTGAAGCTTCAAGCTGAGTAATCTAAGTACAGGCCGATTTTGAGAGCATAAATACCAATATCAAATCATTTACTTACCGTTGGCCGACCTCTTCACTCACTACATCGGGCATAAGAGGACAGTGAAAAAACCTTCGCAAATCATATTCCGTCTGTAAATTCAGCCAAAACTGAGCTTCAACTCCAAAATAGCGCTGTAATCTCAGAGCTGTATCGGCCGTAATGGCCCTTTTCCCGTTAACTA
>JARFQH010000411.1 GCA_029287875.1 Desulfobacteraceae bacterium
GCGATAACGACGGCAAGCACCAACAGGTAGATTCTTCGATCTTCTGTGAGCCGCTGCCAGAGGGTGAGCCGGACTCCGGCTTTTTCAGCCAGCTCTTTTTTGTGTCCCATCTCTTTGCGCCGCAAGAGATACCGCCAGATAAAAGAGAAAAAGAAGCTGCCGATGCCCACCAGCAGCATGTTTTCCCAGCGCCATTCAACCTGTTTGTAGATGGTGTTGACCCGGATGACCATGATCGGGAAGGTCAGAAACATGAACCAGAGCGACACCAGAAAAGACTTTTTGATTTCCGCGAGGCTAATCACTTTTCAAATCCTATCCCATTTGGTGTGGCTGCTTTCAATTGATTCAATCGATTGGTTGAAAATGGCATCACAGTTTCCGTTTCGATGAAGCCGACGGTCACACTTTCTCTGATTCCGCACGTCCCAGGATGCCGGAGGGCCTGAAAATCAAAATGAAAACCAGGATCAGGAATGCGAAGACGTCCTCGTAATCGCTGGAGATATAACCCGTGAAAAAGCTTTCGGTCCACCCGAGAACCAGGCTGCCGAGCACCGCCCCCGGGATGCTGCCGATGCCGCCCAGAACAGCGGCGACAAACGCTTTGATGCCGGCGATGAAACCAATGTAGAAATTGATTTGACCGATGTGGGAGGCAATCAGGACGCCGCCGATGGCTGCCGTGGCCGATCCGACGATGAAGGTCACTGAAATGACGCGGTTGACGTCCACGCCCACCAGCATGGCCATCGCCTTGTCCTGGGAAACCGCCCGCATGGCTTTTCCGATCCGGGTGAATTTGATCATAAAAGTCAGCAGGATCATGACGATAGCCGTGGTGACGTAAATGACGACTTGTGAGGAGCGGACGATGTGTTCCCAAGGCCGCAGCCAGTCGAACTCGGGAATCAGGGCCGGAAACGGTAGAAAATCAGAGGTCTGCGCCAGCAGCACGTAGTTTTGAAGAAAAAGCGACATGCCGATAGCGCTGATCAGGGCCGACAATCGTGGTGCATTGCGCAGTGGTTTGTAGGCAATTTTTTCGACCGTGTAACCGTAGGCAGAGGAGTAAACCACCGCTACTCCGGCGGCGATAAAGAGGATGGCGACCGAGTTCCAGCCCATCAGCGTCAGGACCCCGGTGACGATCAGGGCCGTGAAAGCACCGATCATATAAATCTCACCGTGGGCGAAGTTGATGAGTTCGATGATTCCGTAGACCATGGTATAGCCCAGCGCGATCAGGGCATAAATGCTTCCGCGGGTCAGCCCCGCCAGAAAGAGTTCCATAAAGTAGTCGAAATCCCAGAACATGGCCATCTCCGTAAAATTCAGGGGGAGGGCGGTTCGCCTTCCCCCTTTTTCGCGTCCGGAATATTACTTTACCTCGACGTATTTGCCGTTTTTCACTACGTAGACGGAGAACCCGACACCGGTGGCGTCGCCTTTCTCATCGAAACGGATCTTGCCCAACGGCGTGTCGACGTCATTTGTCTGCAAGGCCTTGCGCAGGGCATCGTAGTCGGTGGAACCGGCTTTTTCGATGGCGTTGAGCAGCGCCAATGTGGCGGCGTAAGCCTGGGGATAGAAAGCGCCCGGGTCTTCGCCGTAAGCCTTGCGGTGCTCCTCGACGGCCTCATTATACATGGCGTTGCTCGAGAGGTCTTTGGGACCGGTGGCATATACACCCTCGGCATATTGGCCGGCGACCTTAATAAAGGTGTCGTCCTTGACACCGTCATCGGAAACAAAAGCGGTCTTCATCTTTTTCTTGCGCATCTGGGACACAATCTTGGAGGCTTCAGGGTGATAGCCACCGAAAATGACCGCGTCGGCACCGGATTGTTTGATCTTCTGAACAACGGCGGAGTAATCCATCGCTCCCGGTGTCACGCCCTCGTAGAGCACCACCTCGGCGCGTGGATCTTTTTCCAGGAAGCTCTTGGCGAATTCCGCCAACCCCTTGCCGTAGTCGCCCTTGTCGTGGAGCACGGCAATCTTCTTGGCCTTCAAATTGTTGAGGGCGAAGTCGACTTCCAGTTGGGCCTGGGCATCGTCTGACGCGATGGTGCGGTAAAAGTTCGGATAATCGCCGCTCTGGGTCAGGGCCGGGTTGGTGGCCGAGGGCGACATGGCGATTTTCTTGGCGCCCTTGTAGATGCCGAGCGCAGCCTTGGTTGCCCCGCTGCAAATATGACCCAACACGACGTCGGCCCCTTCGGAGGCAAGTTTGGTGGCGGTGTTGGTGGCGATTTCGGGTTTGCAGACGTCGTCTTCCACCAGCAGTTCCACCTGTTTGCCCATCACACCGCCCTTGGCGTTGACCTTTTTAACGATGATTTCAGCCGCCCTGACGGTTGGAATACCGTATGAAGCCAAGTCACCGCTATGGGGTCCGGCGACACCCAGTTTGATGGTGTCGGCCGCAGCACTAATTCCCACCAGTGTAAACACCAAAAATACACCAACAATTGCTACCGTAAACGTTTTTCTCATGTCCATGTTGTGTCCTCCTTTTGGCGTGTAACCTATTGTTGAAATCCAAAATCTCCCGCTCGAATTCGATGGTTATAGAGCGGATCGACGGATCGAGTCAAGTTGAATTTATTTTTTCCGGCGGCAAAAAATTATTGCTGTTTGGGCTACTTGCCTGTATGACTGCAGCAGCTTCAGGCTTTGGTGCGCCGCAATTTGCGAGGGAATGTTCATATCGTGAAAATGATCGGCATCGTCGTCAAGACAGACCCAACAGTTAGCCGTAAAGCAGACGAACTGGAAAAATGGCTGTCTGGAAGGGGCGTTGAAATCGTTCGCAAGGAAAGCCAGCCACCGCAGTTGGACCGCCCGTCAGGTAAGGTGGAGCGGGCCCCGGCGGATCTCTTTTGCATTCTCGTTTTAGGCGGCGACGGCACCTTTCTGAGCGCCGTACGCTGGATCGGCGACCAACCCATACCGATTTTGGGGGTCAAGTTCGGCGAGGTCGGCTTCCTGGCCGAAATCACCGAAGATCGCCTCTTTTCCGTGGCAGCCGCCATACTGCAGGGCACGTTCACCACTCAGCCCCGAATGCGGCTACTGGTCAGGGTGATTCGCCGGAACAAGGAACGCGCGGTCGAAACGGTGCTCAACGATGTGGTGATCAACAAAGGTGCCCTGGCCCGCCTGGCCCATATCGAGACCTATATCAACGACCGTTATTTGACGACCTATCGGGCCGACGGGCTTATCCTTGCCACACCGACCGGCTCGACCGCCTACTCTCTGGCAGCCGGTGGGCCGGTGATCCATCCCGCTGTACCGGCGATGGTCATGACACCGATCTGCCCGTTTACCCTGACCAACCGCCCTCTGATCATTCCCGACGCCGCCACCGTCACCATCAAACAGGAAAAACGATCCTCGGACATCATGCTCACCTTTGACGGTCAGCAGGGACTTGCCATCGATGATCGGGACACGATAGCGGTCTGCAAATCACCGCACCCGATCTACATGATCTCAGAGCCGAACCAGCCCTATTACGATGTTCTCAAGGCCAAGTTGAGATGGAGCGGCGGCCGTACCTGAAACTGTTTTCGCAATCAATTCCACCGATCCGATCGGGCTTCAGTGTCTATCCTTCCCGTCTGCCGGATCTTCATCCAATGATTTACGTGCGGCTTTTGACCGATACCGCCAGCGGTTCTCGGTGAACCTTTACATGGAGCCGGGTGACCGGATTTTAAAGTGATCAACTGTCTGAGCGCATTAGTGAGCATTGAACCGAACAACAATAAGTCAATTACGTATTCGCAATGATGAGGTTATAAGATTCATTCTCTTTCAACGCCTCAGCCTTGTTCGGTTTTAGGCTCACTTTTGCGCGAGTTTTGAGCGCTTTATAATCCGGTCACTCGGCGGAATCCATAGGGTTCTTGCATTCACCAATAATTGCTGCGATATGGCCGATCCGGTTGACATACCACTCTTCGCCATATACAAAATGGCGAGCCGGTTCGGGGGGCCGGCAGCATAGCGGCACCATTTTAATTGGAAGCGGGCGCTGCGGCTGAAATGCCGATCGACTGACAGGAGGCTTTTTGTAGAAGTGACTGCGTCAATCAGATGCTGGATGTCTTTTCTGACGATTCTGCTGATAGCTGCTAACGGCGACGGTGCGGACGTCATCGAGCCGAAAAACGGGGGTCATATCGACTGGACTGAGGGAATTGTTTCCACGGTGGGGTTAGGGGTGCCGCCGGAAGAGCCTTCCGGCATTGCCGGTGCGTCCGAAGTGAAGGCCCGGGTGCTCGCATCTGCGCATTATAACGCCCGCCGCAATCTTTTTGATCTCCTGAATGCCGTCCGTATCGACACGAATACACTGGTCAAGGATATGGCCTCCCGCACGCCTCAGGTTGAGACCAAACTCAGAGAGATGGCGGCTGGGGCCGATGAGGTCGAGGTCGGCGGCGAACCGGTGACGGAAGGCACGATAGCCGTGAGGCTTCAGATGAGTCTTTACGCCGGTTTCGCCCAAATGGTTCTTCCGCAGGGCATCATACCGATCGACGCCGTCAAGTCGGTACAGACCCCATCCGCGGTGGCGGGAGAAACAGTCGAGCGAGTCATTTTCACGGGATTAGTTGTAGACGCACGCAATGTCGCGGCCAATCCGGCACTGGCACCGCGTATCGTCGATGAAAACGATAAGGAAGTGTATGGGGCGGCCTTTGCCAGTCGCGACTTCGCGGTGCAATACGGAATGAGCAGTTATGTCACCGATATCGATGAAATCAAGGGATCCTACCGGTTGGGGGAGCGTCCCTTGATCGTCAAGGGCATTAAAACCATCGGTCCCGGCCACAGCGATATCGTCATCGGCAATGCCAGCGCCGTCAAACTCCGTAAATTCTCGGAACACCTGGCGTTCTTAAGGGAGTGTCGGGTTGTCATCGTTCTGGGCGAAAACCGCTAAGGGTTCGGAAAAAATAGTTTTGAGCGAGCGCTTAGGGCCCCAGCAAAAAATAATTCCACATCTGGCGGTCTTTTGGTCCGTCTACTGCGTTACATCCACCGAGACGTATCTCGATATGCGCCGCTGGATGTGCCTTGTAGACGAACCCAAATCCGGCGCAATCTTGTGTAATTATTTTTTACCGTGACCCTTAGGTCCCCATGCTCCAGGATGCGAGGTACTTTTTCTGCTGCGGCGTGAGTTTGTCGATTTTAGTCCCCATGGCCTCCAGCTTCTCTTTGGCAATCTGGCGATCGATTTTTTCAGGAACCGGATGCACGGTTTTGGCAAGGGCGGCCTTGTTTTTGACCATGTACTCGACACAAAGCGCCTGATTGGCAAAACTCATGTCCATCACGCTCGACGGGTGGCCCTCGGCGGCGGCCAGGTTGATCAACCGACCTTCTCCCAGAACGTTGATGCGGCGGCCGTTCTTCAACACGTATTCTTCTACGAACGGCCTTAGCTGGCGACGCGTAGCGGCGATGCCGCTCAACCCGTCCAGGTCGAGTTCCACATTGAAATGACCGGAGTTGGCGACAATCGCGCCATCTTTCATGAGTTGAAAATGTTCCTGACGGATGACCGCAATGTTGCCCGTCAGCGTGCAGAAGATATCCCCGACAGCGGCCGCCTTCCGGATCGGCATCACCGTGAATCCGTCCATGACCGCTTCGATGGCGCGCAGGGGGTCTATTTCGGTCACGATGACGTTCGCGCCCATCCCGCGGGCGCGCATGGCCACGCCCCGGCCGCACCAGCCGTAGCCGCAGACGACAAAGCTGGCACCGGCCAGCAGGCGGTTGGTGGCACGAACAATCCCGTCGATGGTGCTCTGCCCGGTTCCATAACGGTTGTCGAAAAAGTGCTTGGTCTGGGCGTCGTTGACGGCGATGATCGGATATTTCAACACACCTTCAGCCGCCATGCTGCGCAAACGGATCACGCCGGTGGTGGTCTCCTCGGTTCCGCCTCTGACTTCCGACAGGAATTCCGAGCGTTCGGAGTGAAGGGTAGAGACCAAATCGGCACCATCATCCATAGTGTAATGGGGTTTGGCATCGATAACCGCGTTGATATGGGCATAGTAGACTTTGTTGTTTTCACCCTTGACGGCAAAAACCGGTATTTTGTCGTGTTTGACCAACGATGCCGCCACATCGTCCTGGGTACTCAATGGGTTCGAAGCGCATAACGCCACCTTGGCTCCACCGGCTTTCAAGGTCTGCATCAGCGAGGCCGTTTCGGTCGTAACATGCAGACAGGCGCCCAGACGAACGCCTTTGAGTGGTTTTTCCTTTTCAAACCTTTTCCGGATCCGGTTCAGGACAGCCATATTTTGATTCGCCCACTCGATGCGCAGCGCCCCGTCCTTCGCCAGATTGATATTCTTGACATCATAATTCATTGCTGAGACCTTTCGTAATCTGTGTTTAAATTCCCGCCAGTTCACGCATTTTGTCCGCCATGTCGGTTTTTTCCCAGCTGAATTCCGGTTCGGTGCGGCCGAAGTGTCCATAGGCGGCCGATTTGCGGTAAATAGGACGCAGCAGATCCAGGTATTCGATAATGGCCGCCGGACGCAGATCGAAGCACTCTTTGATAATTTCCCTGATCCGCTTTCTAGAGACTTTGCCAGTACCCATTGTGTCCACCAGCAGCGATACCGGTTCGGCCACCCCGATGGCATAGGCGATCTGTATTTCACACTTATTCGCCAGTCCGGCCGCGATAACGTTTTTGGCAATGTGACGGGCCATGTATGATCCGCTGCGGTCAACCTTTGACGGATCTTTGCCGGAGAAGCACCCGCCGCCGTGGCTCCCCTGCCCGCCGTAAGTGTCGACGATAATCTTGCGGCCGGTCAACCCGCAGTCACCCATCGGGCCGCCGACGACGAAACGACCCGTGGCGTTGATGTAGTATCGCGTTTCCACGTCGACCATTTCCTCCGGCAAAATCTTTTTTACAACACTTTTGATGATCGCATCCCGCAGGAACTCGTACTCGACGTCCGGTTTGTGCTGGGCGGCAATGACCACGGCGTCGATGCGTTTGGGCGTACCGTTTTCGTACTCTACCGTGACCTGCGACTTACCGTCGGGACGCAGGAAATCGAGCGAACCGTTTTTCCGGACCTCCGCCAGGCGTCGGCATATCTTGTGGGCCAGCATAATGGGCAGCGGCATCATTTCGGGTGTTTCGTTGCAGGCATACCCGAACATGAGTCCCTGATCACCGGCGCCCTGCTCCTTGTAGCGTCCGTTGCCCCGGTCGACGCCTTGGGCGATATCGAGTGACTGGTGATCGATACTGGTGATGACGCTGCAGGTCTGCCAGTCGAAGCCCATCTGGGAAGAGTTGTATCCGATGTCTTTGATCGTGTCGCGAACGATCTGGGGCATCTCCACGTAGGTGTTGGTGGTGATTTCTCCGGCGATAAACGCCAGACCGGTGGTCACCAGTGTTTCGCAGGCAACGCGGCAGTTCTTGTCTTGGGCGATGATGGCATCCAGTATGGCATCCGATATTTGGTCGGAGACCTTGTCCGGGTGCCCCTCGGTCACCGACTCGGAGGTGAAAAAAAACTGTTCTTTCTCTTCCATGTCCGATCCTTTCTAACCACAAAGGTCATGTTTGTTGTTACCGTCAAAGGCCCTTAAAGTTATCGGCGCTTGCACCTCGGATCTTAAAAAGCGAA
>JARFQH010000081.1 GCA_029287875.1 Desulfobacteraceae bacterium
GAATCGTGCCGCAACCGATCGGCAGGTGATTGTCCTCCTTGCCGAAGTTGTCGCTCACGTGGATGTGGCCGATCCGATCGGCAAACGCCTCGATAAACCTCATAATGCGTTTGCCGCGCGGGCTGCCGATCTGGGCGTGACCGGTGTCCAGGGTCAGTTTCAGGGTCGGAAAGCGGTTGAAGATGTCCTTGAATTCGTCGACCTCGACCCCGAACCGGCTGCGGGGAAACATATTCTCTAAACAGAGCCTGACCCCGAGTTCGGTGGCCTTCGAAACGATGGCCGCCAGACTCTCGTAAGCATGCTGCCGGGCCAATTCGAATGCGAAAACCCCCATACCGGAGATGGCCGCCGGGTGGGCCACGACTTTTTCAGCCGCGAGCGAGGCTGCGGTTTCAATCGCCTTCAGCACTTCTGCGAGCGAGGCCTGTCGGATGCTGTCGGTCAGATCCGCGAGCGATACAAAGGTCGGCAGGTGGCATACCAGCTGCATTTTGTGACGGTCGAGGGCCGCCAGCAGTTCGGTCTTTTGATCACGGACAGCGGCGTAATGGGCGGCCGGGGGATCCATGGCCAGTTCCAGGAAATCGAAACCCAGGAGCGCCAGAGATTCCAGTTCTTCCAGCACCGGTTTGACCGGGAAATTCATGGCGCCATAAAGCATGCGTCGTCGTCCTTATTGAGATTGCGACACTCTTTTTCAGTTGCCAATGGAAATTCCCAAGTCTCGGGCGGTCAAGATGGTGTCGCAGTCGAGGGGGAAGGTCTTCATGCGCTGCGTACCCTGACCCAATGGCACGTAATTGGCAGTCGATGGGTCGAAGGACGACCACGATACCGGACTGGCCTTGATCGAAAGCGCGGACGCTCGCAGCGCCGAAACACATGGAAAAGAGGTGATCGAAGGATGTGGGGTCCCGCCGCGCAGCAGATGCCCGAGTACGACCGTGCGGGCATCTTTGCCGGTCAAGGAGTCACGTTCGGATGACGGCATTGAGCCCGGGAGCATCACCTCCGCGGGTTGATATGGCCATGCGTTTGATCGACACTTGCGTCTCCTTTTGAGAGAAGAACGATCGTCTGGTCGCCGTTATGATGGTATCAAGCGCCCGGGTCAATCTTTTCCCTGAGTTTACCGGAACACTTGAACGTGACCACCCGTCGCGGCCTCAACATCATGGCATCACCGGTGGCGGGATTACGACCCCTCCGTTCAGTTTTCTCCTTAACGCAAAATTTTCCGAATCCGCTGACCAGAACGTCCTCGCCGGATGCCAGGGTACGCTTCACGATCTCCAGCAGCATCTCGACGGTATCGGTGGCTTGTTTTTTTGAAAAGCCGTTGCCTTCGGCAACCGCCTCGATTATTTCGGCCTTTGTCAATGCCATGGTAGTCAATCTCCCCGTGCGAAGTTCAAATGTATTGTAAATTTATATCAAGAATTTAAATCGGTTACAAGCATTAATATTATAACGTGTTGAGTTGATTGTTTTTATCACAAAGTATAAAAACCATTATATCTTGCTAATATTCTTGATAAAATGACTTAAAATTGTAAACTGGGCCATGCAAAAATGGTTGATCTGGTTGTTTTTTAAATAATTCCAGAACCCTACCCAAACTTACGTTTTTCGGTTATTCGACAGTCGAAGCCTCTCGCCGCTCTTTTGAGAGGTGAATGTATCGAGACTCCACTCCAGACCTTCAACCGGCGATTCGCTCCTCAGACCGCACATGCGAGAATGGCAGACCGGGCAATCGTCTTCGATACAGGCGTCCATGTGAATCAGCGCGCTGGCCCGACCCCCGAAGTGCTCGATGACAAGGGCTTCCACCGTTTTGGCTTCGCTGTGGGCCGCCTCCAGGGAACAGTCCCGCGGCAATACGAGATGCATGTCGATGTGCATGTAATCACCCGATTTCCAGGCTCTCAACTGGTGGATATCGATCCAGTTTTTACGCCGATTCCTGATGAGCAGTTCTGAAAGACCTTTCAATACCGCGGGATCGGCGGCGTCCATCAGTCCATGAAACGCCTGGCGCACGAGTGCGAACCCGGTCATCAGGATGTTCAAACCGACCAGGCAGGCGACCAGACCATCCAATCGCAGCCACCCAGTCAGCTTGACCAGGAACAATCCCACCACGACTCCCAATGAGGTGTAAACGTCCGTCAGCAAATGCCTCCCATCGGCAACGAGAGTGATGGAATCAGTCCGCCTGCCGACCCGCACCAGGCTGAAGCCCAACATGAGGTTGACGACGCTCGTCCCCATCAGGATCAACAGACCGGCATCCAGATGAGGCAACGGCTGAGGGTCGAGAAGGCGGGGAATGCCGATTTTGAAAATTCCGAAGGCGGCAACGATGATCAGAGCCCCCTCGAATCCAGCCGAAAAAAATTCGATTTTGCCGTGACCGTAAGGGTGGCTCTCATCAGGCGGCATGGCTGCCATAATGATGCTGCCGATCGCAAAAGCACTGGCGACGACGTTGATGATCGATTCCAGAGCGTCCGACAGGATGGCCGATGACTGGGTGAGGCGGTAAGCATAGAATTTAACCGCCATCAACAAAAATCCTGTCAGAAAAGACAGACAGATCAAGGCCAGGCGGCGGCGCTGGTCTTTTGAGGCTGAGGCTTGAACTCGCAGAAAATTATACATTAATGTGATGTTATTTTTGAGTGAACCCTATGCTTATGACAAATCGACGACCTGAAAACAAGCGGAAAGTACACCGGAATTCGGTGTTCGTCAGGGGACGGCCGGTGAACTCAGATTATAGATAAAATAGGCTGCCAGCAGTTTTTTGTACTCCTGCAGAACCCTGGCGACATACTCCGTGTCCGTCCACCAGGGCTGTTTTGGTCTCCTCTCGAAATCCACTGGATGATAATAAAATACGAATCGGCCGGGCTGACGGAATTGCTCGAATGCAATCTGGGCCCTCCGCATGTGGTAAGCCGAGCTGACGATAATGGCCGATGTGAGACCCAGGTCGCGCATGATGCGGACGGTCTTAATGGCTTCCACGTAAGTGCCGCCGAATCGGTCGATCAGCGGTTCGTCTTTCTTGGTGGACCTTCCGATGAGGACTTTGTCTTCCGGCAAGGCCTCATGCAAGCCGTAGTGCTGGACAGCCCAGGGCCAATCAATGGCAGAGTGGCGCAGCGGCAGAATGAGGTAATGCCCCTTGCCCTGACGGATTAATGCGGACCCCTCTTCGATGCGCCCTTTGTCTTCCTTGGCCGAACCGGCCAGTACGACGACGGCATCGGCCCTTTGGTTTTGGGAGTCACTCTCGATGCGCAGAAACTTTTCTCCTGCCAGAAAGAAAATGAAAACGAGAAGACCCGCGCAAAGAAAGACGGCAATGAAGATTTTCCGATGTGTTTTTTTGTGCATCCCGAAGTCGTGTGGCGGTTGGCCCGTTGTTGGGTCGGTTCCAGCCCGTTCTCCGTTGACCGGACATGATTCACCGTTGACGGATAAACCCTATGGCCCAAAGAACCGAAACGGCTGTATCGATTTGATCTTATTATAAATCACAAGTGCACAGATCCGCAAGAAATTTCACTTTAGAGATGTGCCTATCGTAACACGAAAATAGATTTTTCATGCACCGTTGCGGCCCTAAGGGCCATGGGCGTTTAGTACGAAAATAGTATAAGATCCGCAAATAGAAACTTGAAACTTGAAACTCAGAACACTTAACCAGTGATGGCTTAAAGGCCATGAGCGTTTAGTCGTTAAAATCGATGGTATCCTTTAACCGACCTAACTGGCTCAACCGCTCTAAGTGGATGTCATCCGTGTTGACCTCCCTACCCGAGTGTTGGTATGACATCCCGCAAAAGGATATCCCATTCGGCGTTTTCGACGCTCTGCCTGGCCGGAACCGGGAATCGCACAACGTCAACCCGAGGAAGGGGTGAAGTGAAATGAACATTCAGACCCATCAAAAGATTGTCCACCGGCTCTGCGGCCGTCCGCTCAGCACCGGAACCGATGCCAGCCGGGTCGAGATGGAAACCTCCGACGAGATGATCGTGGATGATCTCGGTTTAGTGCATGGCGGGTTCATCTTCGGCCTGGCCGATCATGCCGCCATGATCGCCGTCAACCATCCCAACGTTGTTCTTGGAGCGGCCGAAGTCAAATTTTTCAAGCCGGTCAAGGCCGGAGAAAAAGTGATGGCCGAGGCGCGTGTGGAAGAAAGTTCGGGCAAGAAAAAAACCGTTCCGGTCACCGTCAAGAGAGGCGAAGAAACGGTTTTTGCGGGAACTTTCACCTGCTACGTACTCGACCAGCACGTTCTGGCATGAAGGCGGGTTTTGGCATTGTGAGGCGGCGGGATCGATACATGCATCGGTTGTTGAACGGGATACAGGCATGTCCCTGTCTCTTATACACATCTCCG
>JARFQH010000186.1 GCA_029287875.1 Desulfobacteraceae bacterium
CGATGTGCTGGCTCACAAAAGCCTGGTTGCCCCTGGTCAGACAGATTGTGTTTTTGAGTTCCGCACCACAGGCCAGCACCGCAGGGACTTTTTGCCGCAGAAATACCGGGACCGGCACGAAGCCTCTGGATCGCCGGATGAGGCGGGTTTCACCGGCGGCGCAACGGACGATGGAATCATCGCTGCGCAGGTAAATGTCGCGGTTGTGAACGAGAAAGTAGTCCGCAATGGAACTCAAACGCCGGATGGCATCCTCATTGTCGATGGCGATCGGCTCTTCGCTCAAGTTGCCGCTGGTCATCACCAAGGCGGTAAAGCCTTGATCAAGGAGCAAATAGTGCAGCGGCGTGTAGGGCAACATGACGCCAAAGTACCGGTTACGGGGTGCGACATCCACCGCAATCGAGTTTGGCTCCCGTTTTCGAAGCAGCACGATGGGGCGCTGAATGCTGGTCAGCAGCCTCTGCTCGGCCGCATCGAAACGGGCGAATTGCCGGATGCGCGCGATATCCGCCGTCATGAGCGCAAACGGTTTTTCCTCACGCTGTTTTTTCGAACGCAGCCGGCGCACCGCCGCTGTGTTAACGGCATCAACGGCCAGATGGAATCCGCCAAGCCCCTTGATGGCGATGATCCGTCCCTGTCTCAGCAGTCGTGCCGTTTCGCGGATCGGATCCGCACCGTCGACCCGGTTGCGGTCCCGATCAAAAAGCGAAACGTGCGGTCCGCAGACCGGACAGGCGTTGGGCTGGGCGTGAAACCGCCGGTTCAACGGGTCATCGTATTCTTGCTGACACTGCGGGCACATCTCGAAATGTTTCATCGAGGTCTTGGGTCGATCGTAAGGGATGTCGTCGATAATGGTGTAGCGAGGACCGCAGTTGGTGCAGTTGATAAAAGGATAGCGGTAGCGCCGGTCGTTGGGATCGAAGAGCTCTCGCCGGCAGTCCTCGCAAACGGAAACATCCGGCGAAATGAGAGTGGCCATGGCCGTGTCGGCCTTGCTTTGGACGATTCTGAACGCCGTATATCCGTTCACGGGGATCGATTGACGGGAGACCTCGACGACGTGAGCCAGTGGCGGCGGAGCGGCGGAAATATCGGCCGCAAATGCATCGATGTGACCGGCCGAGCCCTCGACGACAATCGCCACGCCCGCCGAAGTGTTGGACACCTCACCCTTCAGGCCATGCCGAAGGGCCAGGTTGTAAATGAACGGACGGAAGCCGACGCCCTGAACGATGCCGTTGACCTCGATTCTTCCGGCCACACGATGCTTGTTCATATTGGTTTATTCAGGTTGCGAATCCTGCGGTTGCTCGAAATGATTCGGAAACAGGGGATTCAATCGGTAAGCGTTCACAGGGCACCGCATCTGCTTTGTTGTCGGGCACTTGAAGTACAAAAGGTCGTCAGCGCACCCGACGCCTTGCATCTGCGGCACCCTGTAAACGCTTACAATTAGGTGGTTTGAAGCACATCGGACTTTGCAACCCTGTGAACGGTTACTTCAATCGGCGGTCGTCATTCCGGTTTGAAAGGTTCTTTACCCTCGACATAGGCCGCCGCCTCTTTCAACAGCGTCAAGGATTCCATGGCGACGGCTTCATCGATTTTGTGCAGCGCAAAGCCGGCATGAACAATGACCCAGTCCCCCACTTTGGCGTCTTCTATCAGCAACAGGCTGCAGGTTCGCCTGACGCCGTCCACATCGATGGTGCCCAAGCCGTCTTCGATGCGAACAATCTTAGATGGGATAGCGAGGCACATCTTCCGAATTTCCTTTCGTGTATGAAACGCCCAAGTGATCCAGTTCGGAGAGAACCATGCCGATGACGTCATCCAACCTGGATTTTATCGTCGGGGTCAGTTCGATACCGAGCGTTTCGATGTCTTCCGGCTCCACACCGACGATAACGGTTTCTGGAACCTTGTCCAGCGCCTGACACAAGGTCAGCGCTTCCAGGAAGTCGACCTGGTGAAGCGAGTTCTTGGCCCGAATCCGTTCGGGTATCTGTTTACCCGAAAGTCGATACAGGTCTCCGGGGTTTCCTTTGTTCCGAATGACGTCAACCACGATCAGGTGATCGGGTTGAGAAATAACCCCTAAAAGATTAACACCCAGAACCCCGCCGTCAACCACCGATACGTTTTCGGGAAAGGCGTATCTTTTTTGTATTTCCTGCACGACCCGCACACCGAACCCCTCGTCGGAGTAAAGAATACAGCCGACGCCCAGAATCATCACTTTTTGGAATTGATTGCTCATCGTTAATCTCCACGATCCTCGGCCGCTTTGTCGGTCGAAACCGGATATTGAGAAACGGCAAGACGACAACCAGGCTAAAGAAAAACCGGTTCGGCAAACGGGCAAGAAAGCGGTAGGCGGGTGGATTCCTTGCCGGCCAATCCCTAAAAGGATCGGCGGAAAGTGCGTTCTTCAGCCCCTCCTTTGAAGAGGCTGAAGAACGCTGCATTGACACGCTAGAGGACTTTGATCTTGTAAACCTCGTTCGAAGACGGGTCTATGACGTGAACACCACATGCAATACACGGATCGAAGGAATGCACGGTCCTGAGCACTTCCAGGGGTTTCTTCGGATCGGCAATCGGCGTTCCGATCAAGGCCTCTTCTACAGGTCCCAGTTTGCCTTTGGCATCTCGTGGTCCGAGATTCCAGGTCGAAGGCACCACGTACTGATAGTTCTTGATCTTACCAG
>JARFQH010000187.1 GCA_029287875.1 Desulfobacteraceae bacterium
TTTTTGTTCAATCGAAATATGATGTTGCGAACTTTCTTTTCGTCGAATCCGGTTTTTTCCTTGATATCCGGCAGTCCGGCCCCCTGTTTGAATCCCTTTATTGCCTCAATGACCTGGTTGACGGCTGTCGAACCGCTGCGACCTTTTACTTTTTTGCCCCTGTTGTTCTTGATGGATACCTGGCGGCCACGTTTGGCGATTCTGCCCGTCGATTTCAGCAGTTTTTCGATTTGCTCCAGCTTGTTCATCAATTTGTCGACGTCTTTTTTGGTTGGAATGTTGTAAGTGTGCATAAAAAACTTCACCATTGCATCGAAACTAACGCTCTTGCCCTTGTGTCGCATGTCTCACCTCCATCTGTTTTAAAACAAGTCGTTGATAATAAATAGAATAAAATTACTAGGCAAAATACAATTCGAACAATCGTAATGACTAACCACTAAAAAGTCAAGCTGCCCACCTTGGTTACAACTTGATCTTCCGACTGCAAACTGATTAAATGCAACGGTGAGCAGGACTTCAAGACTTTGGCAGGTAAGGGTTCACGAAAAAATAAGTTTGCAATTTTGGCCGATGAGGCGCCCGGCCGGCAAGGCGCGAAAAAGCAGGCATATCTGGATATTCCGAGTTTGCGCAACGCGGCCGGACGGGATGGATCGGCGTCCAAAATGTGAAGTTATTTTTGAGGGAGCCCTAAGATGAAGGAATCGGAAATGACGTCACCCAGGACCCTACTGCAGGCATGGAATATACGCGCGGACAAGCGACTCGGGCAACACTTTCTGACCGACCCCGCGACGGCGGCCGTGATCGTGCAAGCCGCGGCAATCTCATCGCGGGATGTCGTGCTTGAAATCGGTGCCGGCCTCGGCGCCCTTACTATCCTGGCAGCCCGGCAAGCTGCCAGGATTTACGCAGTTGAAAAAGACGCCCGCCTGGCGGACCTCTTGAGGGCAGAGTTCATGGCTAACGGGATTAATAATGTCGTCCTGATGAAAAAGAACATTCTAAGGGTCGATATCCGGGCCTTGGCGGCAGAGGCGGGCGTTCGGCTGGTGGTAATCGGAAATCTGCCCTACAATATCTCTTCCCAAATCCTGGTTCAGCTGATTTCTGTTCGGGAAGCCGTAAAGCAGGCCGTTTTGATGTTCCAGATGGAATTGGCCGAACGCTTGACGGCCGGCCCCGGCGGCAGGGATTACGGTCGGCTTTCGGTAATGATTCAGTACTGTGCCGAGCTTAAGCCCGTCGGAAGGGTGACCGCAAATCGCTTCTTCCCGCGACCCAAGGTCGACTCGGCGGTTCTCTCGTTTGTCTTCAAAACCCAGTCAGCTCTTTCTCCGGAGGAAGAAGATTTTTTCTTTAAGGTTATCCGGGCGGCATTCAGCCGGCGGAGAAAAAAATTGCGAAATTCTCTTGCCGGTGGCGAGCTGGGGCTATCCACCGAAGCAGCTCAGCAGGCCCTCGAGCGGGCACACATCGACCCTTCGCGCCGCGCCGAGACCCTTGATGTGGCGGAATTTCTCGCACTGAGTGCGAGCGTGAACCGGACTCTGCGTCCCTGAAACATCCAAGATTTTTTCGTAAGCGTTCACAAGGCACCGCATCTGCTTTGTTGTCGGGCACTTGAAGTACAAAAGTACGTCTGCGCACCCGACGCCTTGCATCTGCGGCACCCTGTAAACGCTTACAATGAGGTGGTTTGAAGCGCATCGGACTTTGCAACCCTGTGAACAGTTGCATTTTTTCTACAGGTGCTCGGCCACACTGACCGTGCGGTCGCCCAGCATGTTGACGTAACTGCCCATCTCGTTGTCGTACCACCCGTAGATAACGGCCTGCGTGACCGGGACCCGGATCAGAGTGTTGGCCAGTTGATCGATGACGTTTTGGTTTAGCCCCGGAACATTCGCCAGGTCGATGGAGACCTCTGCCGTGCGGGTATGGGTTTCGTAACCCTCTATGATGGCTGCCGCACGCGGCGCACCGATGATGTCTCCCGATACGTTTTGTTTTTCGGAATAGTGGAGATAACCGTTGGGATCGAGCTCCGCCGTGCGACGGTATACCGTGTTTATGGTCTCTCGCCGGATCGGTTCACGGTTCGGCTCTTCCTGCAGGTCGACCACCAGTATGATCAACGAACCGGTGGCCGTCGGGATGCGGACTGATTCGGCGATGAAGCCGATCTGCCGCATTTCGGGAATCACCAGCCGCAAGGCCTTGGCCGCGCCGGTGGTCGTCAGGATGATGTTGTTCATGATGCTGCGGTTTTTGCGCAAATCTTTCTTCCCCGCCTGGGGCAACCGGTCGAGAACCGCCTGCGAACCGGTTGCAGCGTGAACCGTCGCCATGGAAGCGGTCAGAAATTTGTGCGGTCCGAAGTGATCCAGCAGCGGTTTTATCATGTGCGCCAGGCAGGTAGTGGTACAGGATGCATTGGAGATGATTCGGTGCCGCCGGGGATCATAGTCGTTGGTGTTGATCCCCATCACGGTGGTGACGGCATCCTCCGGCATCGTTCCGGGCAGATCGGCTTTCCGGTCCTTCATCTTGAAGGGCGCCGAGACGATGACTTTTTCGGCACCCGACTCGAGATGGCCCCGGACACTGCCGCCGGGGTGGTCGCTCGGCAGCGATGGGTCTATGAATCGTCCGGTCGTGTCCACCACCAGTCTGACCCCGCACTCCCGCCAGCCGATGTCGACCGGGTTCCGGGCAGAGCGCAGTATCCTGACCCGCACGCCGTCGACCATGATCGTCCCCTGCGTCGCGTCGATTTCAGCGATCACCGGTACCGCATTGTAGCCGTGAAGATAGCAGCCCAGCAAACCGTAAGTGGAATCACGCTCCAGATAGTGGGCTACATCCTGCAGAGAAGAGCCGGCTTCACGACCGATGTTTACCACAATTTCGTCGAAATACTTCCTTCCGACATGGTGCCAGACCGTTAACTTGCCGATCCGGCCCAAGCCATTGACGCCGAGTTTTAAGCCCTTTTCACCGGTAGCTGCACTCATTGCCTTTTCTCCTGTCTGGGGCTAATACCCATTTTAGCGGATTGCACGCCGGGTTCGGCCCGCGCCCCTTGCCCATGGGCTGCGGCCCCGGTGTCTCCTTTGCCTTCCGTGCGGCCGACAAAACCGGCGGGTAGCCGTGTTACTCTTCATTGATTTTCAGTTTTCCTAAATATACCGATCCCTCACGACCGTCAATGCTGATGAAATCTCCTGATTTTACGCACCTGTCCCTCAGAGTGAAACTCTTCTGCTTTTCGTTGCAGACCAACTCGCCGACACAGACCACGCAGTTTTTGCCCAGGCGGTGGGCCACGACGGAAGCATGGGAGGTCACACCGCCGCGGGCCGTCAGCAAACCGTCGGCCGCGTAGATTTCACGAATGTCATCCGGGACGGTGTCGCTGCGGACCAGGATCAAGTGAGTACCAGGCTCCTCCCTGCGCCACTCGTCGATCTCCTCGAGGCTGAAGACCACCCGCCCGGTGAGGGCACCGCCGCCGATCCCGATTCCGTGCCCCAGGTAACACTCCTCGGTGATACCGATCAAATCGAAGGTCCGCACCCTTTTGCGTTCCCGCATCGACATGTCGCGGCCCTGCAGCAGGAAGAGATCTTCAGCCGCCGGGGACTCGAACGTGAACTCCATCTCTTGCGGGGTCCATCCCTTCTCGTAGATGAGGTGGCCGGCCCAGCCTTTCAAAGCCGTGTAAATCTCCGGGAAATGGGTCTCCAAGGTGATGTCGGTCGGCCTCATTTCCACCTCTTGCTGATAGATTGAAATCGGCAGGGTAATCACCAGGCCGGCGACGACGTCCTCCCCCTGATTGCCGAGGGTGAAATCGCCCCAGAGTTTCAGGGTTTCGCCCGGCCAACGGGGGTTGTGGGTGAAGAAGACACCGGAGCCGGAGTCTTGCGTCAGGTTGCCGTAAACCATCGACTGCACCGTCACGGCGGTGCCCCAGTCATCCGAGATACCCATGATCCGGCGATAGGTTCTGGCTTTGTCGGACTCCCAGGAGTCGAAAACACTCTTAACGGTCATCGTCAGCTGGTCGAAGGGGTTTTCCGGCACCTCGATCCGGTTGTCCAGAAGCATCGATTTATAGGCCAGGGCCACCTTTTCATCTGCTCGCCTGTGAAATCCTTTTTGTAGGCGATGCCGGCGCGGCTTTTCAGTTCGCTGATGATGGCGTCGAAGTCGTCCCGTTCGAGGCCGAAGGCCATTCCGTAGCACTGCAGAAACCGGCGGTAGTTGTCCCAGGCAAACCAGGCGTTTCCTGTTTCCGCAGCCTGTCCGGCGGCGATCTCCTCGTTGATGCCGACGTTCAGATAAGTGTCCATCATACCGGGTTGACTGATCGAAGACCCACTGCGAACCGAAAAGAGGAGCGGATTGTGGGGATTGCCGAAAGCCTTTCCGGTCATCTTCTCCAGCTTGATGATGTGACGGGCAATCTGGTCTTTGAGGTTCTGCTCCGCGGGCCGGTAGCTGTCGATGACCTTCCGGCAGCGATGCACCTCGGTGGTGATGATGAAACCCGGAGGAACCGGCAGACCCAGGCTCTTGAGCACGACCAGGTTAAAGCCTTTGTTCCCTAAATAAACCAGGCCGGTGATCCGGTTCTCCGGCTCGGAAATCGATGTCATGGCATTGTCGGGGTCGTAGAGCAGCAGTTGGTACAGCTTGTCCCTGTTCAACTTGTCGGCCTGTTGGTAGAGGATGTTGAGGATGCGCCCGAGGAAACGGTCCAGTTGCTGAAGGCCCAGAGAGAGAGCGATCCGGTCTCTGAAAAAGATTTCCGAAATCCGGTGCTTGTTTTTCTCCCGGTCGATGTCCTCGTGAGTCTCTTTCGGCAGATATTTGCAGTGAATCTGATCGCCAGGCAGCCGGTCGATAATCTGACTCAGGTTTTCTTCGTGAACATTCTGGAAATAATCGTTGATGATGTTCTTGACCGCCGCGGCAAATCCCTTGAAGATGTCGAGATATTGAGTAAACGTGAACCCTTGCACCTCCAGGGAATGGGCCAGCAGGTCGAGTTGTCTGTCTATTTCGACCGATGAGATGCCGTCCAGTCGCAAGGCCTTGTCGAAGAGTCGAATCCGGGCATAAATCTGGTAAAAGGTTGCCTTGGTGATCAGGCTCAGATCGATGCTGTCAATCAACTCCTCTAACAGCACGTTGACCAGCGATTCGATGCGGTAAGTCAGCCCCAGGGCGTCGAATTTGAGTTCGTGGTAACTGCCGTACATGGAAGGAATATCGATCGTGATGTGCCGCTTCCTGTAAATGTCTTCCCGAATTTCAAACTTTTCCGATGCGAGGATAATCGATTTGAGCTGCCCCAGATAATCGAGCAAAACGAACAGTTTTTTCTTCAGATCCATCTCCGACAGGGCATTCCGGAGACGGTTGAGATCCGGGAAAGCCTCGGTCGACAACTGGGAGATGTGGCTTTTAAGTTCGATATAATCGATGCTGTATTTTTGATGGAGCAGTTTGTAAAACGCAATCAGCAGGGCGACCCGTTCACGATCAGCCTCGGTCACCTCACCGGACGAGTCGGCCATCATTCGGTGGAGTTGATCATCGGGAAGCGTGAGCAGCAGCTCTTGGCGGTCGATCCCCTTTTGCTTCAGCCCGGTCATGATTTTGTGAACCCCGTCGATGTAGGGGCCGTGCGTGTCGATCTGCTCGAAGACATCGGCAGGCACGACCTGCTTCAGCATTTTCTTGTCGCGCGTGGCCCAGAAATAGATGGTCGCCTCCATGAAGTCGATGATCTGGTTGCTGCTCTCGACATGACTCTGTTTGCGCAGAAAATGGATGAGGACGTCGCGACGGCGTGAAATCTCGTCGATGCGCGTCGAGATGTCCCTGAGTTTTCCCTCGGCACCGATGTCGTTGAAATAGGCCGGGAAAAGACGGGTGAGCTGCTTGGCCAGGTTATACACCGGACCGATATCGCTGTTCAGAAAACGGGTGATGTCCCGCGGAAAGAGATCGGTGTCTTTGATGAACACGCCGGAAAGGGCCAGGTGTATGATCAGCACCGAAATCAAACGGGTCGACCACTTGGGATTGCGTTCGATCAATTCGAGCCAGGTACGGATGTTTTGGATGTGGGCGCTGTTGACCCTGATCTGCCAGTCTTCACCGACGCCGCTGATACGGGGCGTCTGAAACGGCAGTTCGATGACATGATGGATAAAATAGTTGACCAGTTCACTGTCATCGGTCCGGTAAACCCCTTTGCCCATGTTCAATACGCAATTCAAGGCCGTGGCCGGGTAACTGACGGCCTGTTTTTGCAATATGGAGAAGGTTTTTTGAATCAGCCTGCGGATGTGCAGGTCCGTTTCGTTCGCGATAAGCCAGCTGACGGTTCGATTGATGTCTCTGAGGACCTCCTCGCGAATCATCGTCAGCCCTGAAATCGCCATCATGTGAAAAAGGAAGATAACTTTCCATTGATTCCCGTGTCTCTTGCCGCCGGCTTCGAGGAGTTTCTGCGGCATCTGCCGGTAGACCTCGACGAATTGACTGTATCCGTCCAGGGAGAGAAGCTCGCACAATAGCGTGCCGGAATCGGCGCGCTGTTGGGTGCCGATCTCATCGAGCCGGTGATTTAGGTCCGCTATCCGGCTGCGGGAAATGTCGGCAAATATGGATGAGATCTTTTTAAGATCTCCGACGGCATCCGCTTCCCGGGCTTCCTCTTCAAACCAGTCGCGCGGATCCCTGAGATTGATCCAATAGGCATAGGTGGTCCGAAAATATCGTAATAACAACGCATTAAGGGCACCGAAACCGCTGTCCGTTTCTCCCGAGCGGTGCCATAGCAGTTCGCCCAAACGCTTGAGCTGGTAGAAGCTCTTCACGAAAAGGAAAAAGGTGTTGTCATCCAGCTGACGGATGTCATCGAAGGCGTTGTCGAGAACCGGAATAAAACGATCGATACCGGAGTGGGATTCTTTGATGATCTTCTGGAGAAATAAAACCAGGTTGTCGACGGCCTCGGTTTTGACCTCCTCCTCTCTGGTCGATTGGATGGCAGCCATGAAAATATCGACAAACAACCCGGCCCCATTCGGTCCCGCCGAATGACTGTCCATCAGATGGAAGTATTCGAGACTATAACGTCTGGCTTCGGAAACAATGAAATTCCAGTTCCGGTATGGGTGGGACAGCTCTTGCAAAAAGGTGTTGAAGCCTTCCATCAGGCCGTAGTACCGGGACATGATATCCTGCAATATCAAGTATTTTTCATCGATACTGACATCAACGCGATAGCTGGCCAGGTTGACTTCGAGTGCCTTGGATTTAATCATTTATACCTGTCTCCCGTTGGGTTCACAAAAAAAATAAGTTGATAATTTTGGGCATTGAGGCACCCGGCCGTCAAGGCGCGAAAACGCAGGCATATGTTGATATGCCGAGTTTTCGCTCCGGCAGCCGGACGGGATGCATCGGCGTCCAAAATGATACGTTATTTTTAAGTGAGCCCTTATCACCCCGAGCTTTTCACCCAGAGCTGTGCCATACACTAAAAGCTATCAAAGCTATCCAGCGATTTCAAGAAATTATGGAAACGACCTGTTAATGGTGCAATGACCGCCTAAACATGCTATAGGCTTTACGATTCGGGGATCAGATTCATGGTGTTTAAGCGACTAAAATGGAAGGGCTTTCGGGAAGCGACGGCGATTCTTTTTTTCGCCGGTTGCATGGCATTCGGGTTCAACGCTCTCAGAGAGCATTCGCTGCCGCTGCCGGGAACCGCGAAGGCCGTCGACCGCTCACTGACCGCTATCAATGAGCCCGATGGGTCGAACGCCATAGGGGATATGGCGATTGAAGAGGCCGTCCGCCTGTTCGAGGAGGGGGCGGCCCTGTTTGTGGATGCCCGCTCGGAAGCCGATTACCGGGCCGGCCACATCAACGGAGCCGTCAATATTCCGGACCTGGACTTTGAAAATCACATCGGTTCTTTTTTAGAGAAGACGGCCGCAGAGACCGTGCTGATCACCTACTGTGAAGGCGATTCCTGCACCCTGTCGAAAAGCCTGGCCGAAAAACTGTCTCTGGCCGGATTTGAAAACGTTTTTCATCTCAAGAACGGTTGGGGGCAGTGGAAGGAACGCGGATTGCCGATAGCCAGCGGGCAAGAGTGACGTCCT
>JARFQH010000219.1 GCA_029287875.1 Desulfobacteraceae bacterium
CAGCGTGGTGGCTGTGCTCGGCTTTCAGAAAATGTCGGAGATATCCTCGTCCGAGTCCCAGGAGCGCATGGGCCGCGGCGCGGACATCCAATGGGAAAGCCCCTTCGGCACCATGATGCCGGCCTACTACGCCATGTATGCACGTGCCCACATGGCAACATACTGCACCTCACCCGACGATCTGGCCCTGATCCGGGTCAAGGCCGCCACCTATGGGCAACTCAACGGCCTCGCCGTATACCGCAAACCGGTGACCTTCGACATGTTCGGCGATCCGAATAACCGCATGTCCGGACCGGTGGCCAGCCCGCTGCGGGTCGGCGACTGCTGTGCCAATGCCGACGGCAGTTCCTGTATTATCGTCGCCAATGAAGAAAAGGCTAAGGCCTTCGGGCGGAAACCGGTCTGGATACTCGGCACCGGTGCGGCAACGGCAAGCGTCAACCTGGCCGGGCGGGACCTTTTCACCGGACTCTCCGCCGCCCGCGAGGCGGCCCGCCAGGCGTACGATATGGCAGGCGTTAGACCCAAAGACGTCGATGTGGCGGAGGTGCACGACTGCTTTACGATCGCCGAGTTGATGGCTTATGAAGACCTGGGTTTTGCCGAGCCCGGCGAGGGCCGGGAACTGATTCGCAGCAAGGCAACCTACAAGGAGGGCCGCATACCGGTCAACGTGGACGGCGGGCTCTTGTCGAAGGGTCACCCGATCGGTGCCACCGGCGGCTCGCAGATTCGAACCGTCGTTTTGCAACTCAGGGGCGAAGCCGGTGATATCCAGGTCAAGGACCCGGCCGTCGGACTGGTCCACAACATCGGCGGGGTGGGCCTGTACGGAAATGTGACCATCCTCGGGAGGGACTCATGAGCAACGTAAAAGAGGTGGACGACCGCTTCAAGAGATTCGGCACGGTCAGCTTCACCGGCATCAGCAAGATCAACGATTTCATCAACCACCTGGACGACGGCCGGGTCACGGGCACCCGCTGCACGGATTGCGGCAGGTCCTTCTTCCCCCCACGGGCGGATTGCTGCCAATGCCGGACCAGCCGCATGCAATGGTTCGATGTCACCGGCACCGGCCGGCTGGTCACTTACAGCCGGCTCGCCTTCGCCCCGGTCGGGTTTCAGGACGACGTACCCTACTGCATCGCCCTGCTCGATTACGGCGATTTCAAGGTGTTCGGTCGCATTGCCGCCGACCTTCCGGAAGAGGAGCTGACGGTCGGCATGGAAATGGTCACGGCCGTCAACACGCTGCCCAACGGCCAGTTGAACTATATCTTCAAGAAGGCTTGACTTCTGAACCCTCAAGAATGGAACGGTGAATCATGACGGCCTACAAGCATCTCAAGATCAAGAAAACCGACGGCGTCGCCCGCATCACGCTCGCCCGGCCCAAGCACAATGTCATGGACGTCGAGATGATGACCGAACTCAATGCTGAACTCGACCTTCTTAGCGTCGACGCCGAGCTCAAATGCGCGGTTATCCTCGGCGAAGGACCGAGTTGGTGCGCGGGCGTGGAGGTGACCGATCATAAACCGGAAATGGTGTCCGAAATGATCGCGGTATTCAACGGCATCTTCGAACGCATCGACAAAATAGAAGTGCCCGTCTTCGCCGGCGTCCATGGCGCCTGCCTGGGCGGCGGCATGGAAGTGGCCATTGCCTGCGATGTGATCGTTGCGGCTAAATCCGCGAGCTTCGGTCAGCCCGAGATCAAGCTCGGCTTTTTCCCGCCCTACGCGGCCATCCGACTGCCGCAGCTCATCGGGCCGGCCAAAGCCATCGAAGTCTGCACGACCGGCAGACGATACAGCGCCGAAGCAGCGCGACAGATGGGTTTTGTGAGTTATGTAGCCGATGACGATAAACTCACCGACACACTCGACCAGCTTGTCGGCGAAATTCGCACCGCCAGTCCACTGATCATTCGCCTCAACAAGCGCGCCGTAAAGAAACATCTCGGTCTGAATTTTCAGGAGGCTCTGGAGGGGGTCAGCGACCTCTTCCTCAACGAACTGATGAAAACCGAAGACACACTTGAGGGCATCCGCAGTTTCGAAGAAAAGCGGCGGCCGCAGTGGAAGAATAAGTAATGGAAACTGGAAACTAGAAACTAGAAACTGGAAAAAACAGGGTAGCCTGACTCCCAGTTTCAAATTTCCAGTTTCAAGTTTCAAACATTGGAGGTCACATGTCTCAGATCAGAAAAATCGGCGTGATCGGTGCCGGTAACATGGGCAGCGGCATTGTCCAGAAAATCGCCCAGGAGGGGATCGATGTTGTCATGGTGGACATGAAGGACGAGTTCGTCGAGCGCGGCCTGGGCACCATCCGAAAAATTTTGCAGGAAGGCGTCGAGCGCAAAATCTTTTCCTCTGAAAAAGCCGAGGAAATCATCTCCCGGATCAAAGGCACCACCGACACCAATGCAGTTGCCGACGCCGATCTTGTCATCGAAGCGGTTTTCGAGGACAAGGGGGTCAAGTCCGAACTCTTCAAGAAGCTAGACAAGATCTGCTCGCAGAAAACCATCCTGGCCACCAACACCTCGAGTTTCTATGTGCGTGAATTTGCCGATCAGACCGATCGACCCGACCGCTTCATCGGTCTCCACTACTTTTACCATCCGGCCAAAAACCGGCTGCTGGAAGTCATTCCGCACGACAAAACCAATCGGGAAACCCTCGAAAAATCGTTGCTGGCCGCCAAGCTGCACGGCAAGACCGCCATCGTGGTCAAGGATGCGCCCGGTTTCGCCGTCAACCGGTTCTTCGTCCCCTTCCTGAACGAAGCCGCCCGCATGTTCGAAGAAAAACTGGCCGACATTCCGACTATCGAAGAAGCCGCCAAACGGGCCTTCAAGATCGGCATGGGCCCTTTTCAGCTGATGAACGTCACCGGGATCCCGATTGCGGTGCACGCCGCCACCACCCTGGGCAACGAACTGGGACCCTTCTATTCCCCCTGCGAGATCCTCAAGGCGCAAAAAGAAAAAGGCGTCAGCTGGGATATCGAAGGCGCAGTCGACGAATCGAAAATCCAGCCGGTGATCGACCGCTTTTACGGCGTCTGCCTCGGGGTGGCCGCCGCTCTGGTCGATGAAGGGGTGGCCTCGATCGAGGACACCGACCGCGGGGCCAAGATCGGTTTGCGCTGGGTCATGGGCCCCTTCGAGATCATGAACAGAATCGGCATCGAGAAGACCTGCGCGGCGGTCGAGGCTGTGGCCCGCAAATACCCGGACTTCCGCATGCCCGACATTCTCATTCGCCAGAAAGCCGCCGGAAAACCGTTTGAATTCACCTTCGTCGATTTGGATGTCAAGGACGGCATCGCCTTCATCACCCTCAACCGCCCGGAGGCCATGAACGCCCTGAACGAGGCGGTGGTGGCCCAATTGTCGGCCCGCTTCACCGCGGCCGAACAGGACCCGGCCGTCAAGGCCATCGTATTTCAGGGTGCCGGAAAGGCCTTCGTGGCCGGGGCCGACATCCGCTACTTCGTCAACAAGATCAAGGCCGGCAGAGTCTCCGACATCGTCGATTTCACCCGCAAGGGTCACGCACTGCTGCTTAAAATCGAAACCGCGCCCAAACCGACCATCGCCCTTCTGGACGGACTGTCACTGGGCGGCGGCAGCGAACTGGCCCTGGCCTGCCAGGCGATCGTCGCCACGCCGGCCGGGTCTTTGGGGTTTCCTGAAACCGGGATCGGCATTTACCCCGGTCTGGGCGGCATGCTGCGCCTGGCCCGCCACGTGGGCCCGGAACTGGCCAAGTATTACGCCTTCAGTGGCGTTACGATCAGTGCCGAAGACGCCCACGCCCTGGGGATCGTTAATCGCCTGGTGGCGCCGGCCGAGGTCGATGCGGCCATTAAAGAGCTGGTCGAAAAGGGCAAGCCGGACAAGTACCGCCGGCGCGAATTTCCAGCAAAATTCAAACCCCTTGCCGCCATGGGGTCGGCCGCAAACGTATCCAATCTGCTCGCCGGACGTCCTCCCGAAGGTGTCGACCAGGCCCTGGCCGCCAAAACCGCCAAGATTGTCGGGTACAAGGCGCCTCTGGCCCTCAAGATCGTCGACGAGATCATCGATCAGCAGATCGACAAACCGATGGAGGAAGCCGTCGAGATCGAACTGGGGCGCCTGCAGGAAATCTTTTCAACCGCCGATGCCCTCGAAGGGCTGACGTCCATGGGACGGAAAAGACCGACGTACAAGGGAGCCTGACACGTCTGGCGATTACCGAATTTAACTGATCTGCAACTATAGGCTTTAAGATAATGATTTTGACAAGGCCAGAGGGAGGCGGCTGTATTGTAATACGCCAACGACCGATAACACAGTCAAAACCTTTATCTTAAAGCCTATAAACAAGGAGGATAAAGCATGTCGATGACATCCTGGCAAATGGTCGGGCCTCAAAAACCGCTTCAGCGCGTCGACAGCCCGCTGCCGCAGCCGGGTGCGGGAGAAGTTCTGCTACGCGTGATCGGCTGCGGTGTCTGCCATACAGATCTCGGGTTTTACTACGACGGCGTGCGGACCAAATCGCCGCTGCCTTTGACCCTGGGACATGAAATCAGCGGTATCGTGGAGACCTGCGGCCCGGATACCGAGCACTGGGCCGATAAGGCAGTCATCGTGCCGGCCGTCATGCCCTGCGGTGACTGCGACGTCTGCAACCGCGGTTTCGGAAACATCTGTGCCGCCCAGAAAATGCCCGGCAACGACATCCAGGGCGGTTTCGCCTCCCACATCCTGGTTCCGGCAGCCCAGCTCTGCGAAGTGCCGCTGAACGCGGACGGCAGTCCCGGCGGCGGCTCCGGTGTTTCACTGGCCGAGCTATCGGTCATCGCCGATGCAGTCACTACCCCCTACCAGGCAGTGGTCGAATCGGGACTCTCCGCCGAAGACACCGCCATCTTTGTCGGTGTCGGCGGTGTCGGCGGATTCGGCGCCCAAATTGCAAAAAGTTTCGGCGCCGCCGTGGTGGCAATCGACGTCGATGCGGCCAAGCTCGAAGCGATTGCGCCTTACGTCGACCGGACCTTCAACGCTCGCGAAATGCCGTTCAAAGACCTGCGCAAAGCGGTTTCCGAATTCGTCAAAGACAAGGGCCGGCGGCGCACCGAATGGAAGATCTTCGAAACCTCGGGAATGGCGGCCGGGCAGAAAACGGCCTTCGGTCTGCTGACCTACGGTGCATCGCTGGCCGTGGTCGGTTTCACGATGGAAACGGTCGACATCCGGCTGTCGAATCTGATGGCCTTTCACGCAACCGCGCGCGGCAACTGGGGCTGCCAGCCGAAATACTACAAACCGGTTCTCGACCTCGTGCTGGCGGGTAAGGTCAAGATCGGTCCGTTCGCCAAGACATTTCCCCTGGCCGAGATCAACACGGTTTTCGAAATGGTTCATGAGCGTAAAATTCATCAGCGCCCCATAATGGTGCCCTGATCCTTGAAACGTAAAACTTAAAACCTTTTACCAGGAATTTGCCATGCACAAACTACTGACCGGCAAGCCCGGCGAAAAAATGCTGCTCCTCGGCAATGAAGCCATTGCCCGGGGAGCGATCGAGGCAGGCGTCGCCTTCGCGAGCACCTATCCCGGCACCCCCTCCTCGGAGCTTTCCCTCAACTTTTTCCAGATGTCACGCGAAAGTGATCTCTACTTCGAATACAGCACCAACGAAAAGGTCGCCATGGAGGTCTCCGCCGCTGCCGCCAATGCCGGCGTGAGGTCCATGTGTGTCATGAAGCATGTCGGCCTGAACGTTGCCGCCGACGCGCTGATGACCCTGGCCTATGTGGGCGTGAAAGGCGGCATGGTGGTGCTGACGGCCGACGACCCCTTTATGTTTTCCAGCCAGAACGAACAGGACAACCGCTATTACGCCAAACTCTCCGGACTTCCGATGCTCGAACCCTCTTCGGTGCAGGAAGCCAAGGAGATGGTGGGCTACGCATTTGATCTTTCCGAAAAATTGAAGGAGCCCGTGCTCTTCCGGACCACCACCCGCATCAACCACTCCAGCGGCATCGTAAAACTGGGTAAAATCAGAAAACGGATCACTAAAGGCGATTTCATCAAGGATCCGTTGAACCTGGTGACGGTGCCGGCGGTCTCCCGCAAGCTGCACGTCAAGCTGCTGAAGAATTACGACAGCGCCATGCAGCTGGCCGAATCCTCGACTTACAACTTCGTCGAAGGCGACGGCGGCTGGGGCATCGTCTGCAACGGTGTCGGCTATAACTATGTCAGCGACGCCGTCGAGGAGCTTCAGATTGAAGACCGGGTGCGGGTGCTGCGGGTCGGCTTCTCCCATCCCCTGCCCCCGAAGCTGATCAAAGACTTTCTGGGCCGATGCGAAAAGGTCCTTGTGGTCGAGGAAGGCGAACCCTACCTGGAGGAAGCCGTCAAGGCCCTGGCCCAGGAAAAAGGGCTGACGCTGCCCATTGCCGGCAAGGCACCCGAACTGTTCTCCCGGCTCTACGAGTACAACCCGGCTCAGGTCAGGACCAACCTGGCGGCCTACTTCGGTGTGCCCCACGAATCGCCGGCCTTACCCGACCTTTCCGATCTGCCGGAAATCCCCCAGCGGCCGCCGACCCTGTGCGCCGGATGTTCCCACCGCGCCACGTTCTACGAAGTCCGCAAGGCGGCCGAAGGCTTGGAGACCATTTATCCAACCGATATCGGCTGCTATACGCTCGGCCTCCTGCCGCCGCTGTCATCGGCGGATTTTCTGATCTGCATGGGCTCCTCGGTAGGGACTTCGGGAGGGTTTTCGAAGGTCACGGACAAAAAAGTCATCGCCTTTATCGGCGATTCGACCTTTTTCCATTCGGGTATTCCCGGTTTGATCAACGCGGTGTTCAACAATCACAACTTCACCCTGGTCATTCTGGACAACGGTACCACGGCCATGACCGGCCACCAGCCGCACCCGGGCGTCGACATGCAGCAGCTCCAGATGGATGGCTTCGGGCGGGTCTCGATCGAGGCGGTTGTCAGGGCCGTCGGGGTTCCGCATGTGACGGTCGTCAAACCCTACAAGGTCAAAAAGAGCATCGAGGCCATCCGGGCGGCCATCGACTTCGAAGGCGTCTCCGTGATCATCTCCCAGGAAACCTGTGCACTGTACGCCAAGAGCCTCAAACTTGCGCGGCGCAAACCGTTCGAGGTGACCGACAAATGCCGGAACCACCGCGACTGCATGGACAACCTCGCCTGCCCGGCTTTTTACGTCTGGAACGAACGCATAAAAATCGACCCGAACCTTTGCACGGGCTGCGCCGTCTGCGCACAGATCTGCCCGGAAAACGCCATTCTGCCGCGCAAGGAGAAAAAAGTCACGGCATGATGCTTGGCTAAATATTTTTCGAAGGAAAATTTTTATGAAAACAACACGATTGATCATTGTCGCGGTCGGTGGACAGGGCAATCTCTTGGCCTCGAGCGTGTTGGGAGAAGCGGCCCTGATGGCCGACATTCCACTTCAGATGAGTGAAATACACGGAATGGCCCAAAGAGGCGGGGTGGTGGAATCGGCCCTCATCTTCGGCAACGCCCGCAGCACGATCATCGCCGACGGTGAAGCCGATATCCTGGTCGGTTTCGAACCGGCCGAAACCCTGCGGGCTCTCAACAGGTGCAACACCGATACCGTGGTGATCACCAATTTGGCACCGTTGATGCCCTTTACGGTCAACATCGGCAAGGGTGTCTATCCGGATTTGAAGCAATTGCAGAATCTGATCCGCGCCAAGACGGCCAAACTGATCGCCTTCAATGCGGCCAAGCTGGCCGAGAAAGCCGGAAATCCGCTGGCCGTCAACATGGTTCTGCTGGGAGCACTGATCCAGACCGGTGTCTTGCCGCTCGAGACCGACCAGGTCAAGGAAGCCATGCAGCACAAGACCAAACCGGCATTCCTGGCCTCCAATCTAAAGGCCTTTGAACTCGGTTACACTGCCGCCGCGAAGGCGGCTTGAACCGGCCTTTGGGGGAAGAGAGTCGCCGAATCGACTGAATCGGTTTTCATTCAACATTCACGCATTGGGCTGCTGTAGAGTGGCGGAGTCCCGCCCCGGCAGCCGTCAGTCAAGAAGGAGGAGCGCCATGCCCTGGAACGATGCCTTTGAATGCATGCCGGTGGAAGAACTTCAAAGATTTCAGCTGGAAAAACTGAAGGAGACTGTCGGCTGGGTGGCCGAGCGGATCCCCTTTTACCGGAAAAAATTCGCCGAAATGGGCGTCACGGCCGAGAGTATCACCAGCCTCGAAGATGCGGCCAAACTGCCCATGACGCAGAAAACCGATTTGCGCGACAACTACCCCTTCGGCCTCTGCGCCGTTCCCCTCAAAGAAGTCGTGCGGGTGCACGCCTCATCGGGTACGACCGGCAAACCGATCACCGGACCTTACACGGCCGGGGACCTCGATCAGTGGAGCGAGTGCATGGCCAGAAACCTTTGGGCCGCCGGTGTACGCAAGGAAGACATCCTTCAGAACGCCTACGGATATGGGCTGTTTACCGGCGGCCTCGGTTTTCATCAAGGTGCTGCACCGATCGGCTGTACGGTCGTACCGACCAGTTCCGGGCTGACCGAGCGCCAGATCACGATCATGAAAGACTTTGGAACGACGGTACTCTGCTGCACGCCCTCATATGCCCTGACCATTGCCGAAAGAGCCAGGGAACTCAAGGTCGACACTCGCTCTCTCGCACTGCGGGTGGGGGTCTTCGGAGCCGAGCCCTGGACGACTCAGATGCGCCAAGAGATCGAAGAACGGACGGGAATTAAAGCCCAGGAGGCATACGGCCTGACGGAACTGGGGGGCCCGGGTGTGGCCTTCGACTGCGAGGCCCAGGACGGACTGCACATCAACGAAGACCATTTTCTGGCCGAAATCGTCGATCCGCACACCCTCGAGCCGGTGCCGCTGGGGGAAAAGGGCGAACTGCTCTTCACCGCCCTGCAGCGCCGGGCCATGCCGATGATCCGCTATCGCACCAAGGATATTACGCAACTGCGCCGCGACAAATGCGCCTGCGGAAGAACGTTTATCAAAATGGACAAGGTGTTCGGACGGACCGACGACATGCTGATCATCAGCGGAGTGAACGTCTTCCCCTCCCAAATCGAGGCCCTGCTGCTCGATATCGAGGAAGTCGAACCCCAATACCGCCTGCTTGTTCGCAAGAAGGGATATCTGGATCAACTGGTGATACAGGTGGAGGGGAAGAAAGAAATCTACCAGGCCGGTCGTGAAAAGCGTTTCGAGGTCGAAGGTAAAATTAGTGCCCATATAAAGGGCAACATGGGCATCGGCGTTGAAGTCGAACTCGTCGAAGCCAAAGCCATTGCCCGCAGCGAGGGCAAGGCGCTGCGCGTCGTCGACGAAAGACCCAAACAGCTCAGGTAGGGCCGGTTTGGCCCGTTGGCCCGTTGAGCCCGTTGGTCCGTCGAAACCCGCTTCAGCGGGATTCAGCCCGTCATGCCCGTTACGTTTGTTGAATCCTGCTGCGCAGAAATTCGCTTAATAACCGGAAACCGGCTCAACGGGCATAACGGGCCAACGGGCCTAACGGGAAGGGAGGGACTCATGGATGAAAAAGCCGATTTTAGCCCGCAAAAGTTCGCCGTGGTGGGCGCCGGTCCTGTGGGATGCATCGTGGCGGCTTTTCTGGCCCGTCAAGGGCATGATGTCACCCTATGCGATGTCATCCCCAAGTTGATCGAGCCGGCCCTCAAAACGGGTATCGTCATCGAGGGGGCCGAAAACCTGCAGCAGACCGTTTCGAGGGTAACCACAAGCATCGACGATCTGGGCGCAGACCCGCCGGATGTGATCTTCATCACCGTAAAGGCCAACGCCAATGCACTGATCGCATCCGCCATCGAAGGGTTTCATCGCGAGGGCCTGTTCGTGGTCAGCTGGCAGAACGGCATCGACACCGAGAGGGTTTTCGCCGATGCCCTCGGAGACCAATGCGTCATGCGGGCCGTCGTCAACTACGGTTGCGGACTGGTGGCGCCGGGGCACGTGCACATGCCGTTCCACCATCCACCGCATCACCTGCAGGAACTCGACCCGCAGTCCGCACCGGCCGCACGCGCCATTGCCGATGCACTCACCGAGTGCGGTCTGGCGACGGCCCATACCGACCAGATTATTTCGATGGTGTGGCGCAAGGCCATCCTGAACGCCTGCATGAACCCGGTCTGTGCCGTGACCGGTCTGACCATGGCCCA
>JARFQH010000247.1 GCA_029287875.1 Desulfobacteraceae bacterium
AGTCCGAGGACTCAAGACGCCGAGGCTGAACACTCTTGCTGAGGAGGGGATCCTTTTTACCCACATGTACACCGAGGTCGGTTGCACCCCCAGCCGGGCGGCGGTGGCCACCGGACGTCTCGCGATCCGAAGCGGCATGTACAACATCGGTATGCTTCTCGAAATGCACGGGATGCGGGATGAGGAAGTAACGCTCGCCGAGGTTCTCTCGAAGGCGGGCTATGCAACCGCATTCCACGGCAAGTGGCACTTGGGCGATGTTGAGGAGAGTTACCCTCATAACCAGGGTTTCGATGAGGCGTTCTTCACCGGGTACAACCAGATCCTCTCGCTGTGGACCAGGAACGGTGAGACCGGCAACGGAACCATGGGTTTGTTCGAGGACATGCTACCGGAGGATCCTTACAAACTCGACGACACCTTCATAACGAAGGACTGGATTCAGGTCGCGGAGGCCAAGAAGGGAGAGAAGGCATTCAGGTGGGGAGACAACTCCCACGAGAACTACATGAAGATCGATCCTGAAGCGCAGCGGAGAACCCTGGAGTTCATCGAGCGTAACGCCAATGCTGGTAAGCCGTTCTACGTCGCCAACTGGCCGATGCTCAACAGCTTCCTTCCCAACATGAAGAAATGCTCCATCTCCAGAAGCAATTTGCAGGCTGGCTTGGAGTGTAACATTGATCCTTTTATCGGGAATCTGACGGACAAGCTCAGAGAACTCGGCATTGCCGAGAACACGCTAATCGTCGCCATGGCCGACAACGGACCCATGGCTCATAATCCGCCTCCGGGTGGCGGATTTGCCGAAACCATCTTTCGTGGCGGCAAGGGCGACTTTCTCGAGGGCGGCGTTCGCGTACCTGCCTTTGCCTGGTGGCCAGGAGTTATAGACTCCGGACAGGTGGTCGGAGACATCATTCACGAAACCGACCTGTTCACCACCTTCGCCCGCCTGGCCGGTGCCCTGGAACACATCCCCACTGACCGTATAATCGATGGCATCGACCAAACAGCACTCCTGCTCAAAGGAGACACCAACGGACGTCGGGACCACGTCTTCATCTATGCTGGCCCCCGGCTGGGTGCAACTGTGAAGGGGAACTTCAAACGGCACTGGATCTCGCCGGACCCAGTTGGAGAAGCCAGCGGCATTCCCGCAGCGTTTTATTTTATGCCAATGGATCCGCGCGAGAAGTCGCCCATGCTCGCGAATCTGATTCACCTGAAAAGCCCCTTCAATAGGATGCGATTGCGGCATGAGCTGTGGAAGAAAAAGTACCCGGATTCCAAAGAGATGCACGGCATTCCGTGGACCGGTATTGAAAACCCCTCTCCAGAAATTGAGGACCTCGCTCGGCCAAAGATGGATCTGAAGAATCTGCCCTTCGATCCTCTCGAGTACATAGAGCATTTGGACCAGCTACCTTTCGACCCGGATATGGATCCGCACTTGGGCCAATAGATAGCGGCCCGGCTCCTCTCTTTTCACTGGCACCCACCGCCCTTTTGCCGTCAGGCGAGGGGGCGGTGCAGTGTATGATTTCTCCACATGAACGGCGACAAGGCGAACTTCGCGTCGGAGCAAGAATTCCGCTGACACTCCCTGAAAGGCTCGATGACAAGAATAGCCGCCGCGACTACGTCATGATCTACGTGGGCCGAGCCTGGCTGCCGGTGTGAAAGGTCGCTTCAAGCGTGACTGGAAGAACGCAACCCCGGGACTCTCCAAGAACGAGTTCTACGACCTCTAAACCGATCCGCGTGAGCGTACCGGAGAGATGATCGAAATGTTTCGCGTCAAGAGCATGTTCAACCATCAGCGCCAGCGCCACGAGCTGTGGATGAATAAATACCCGAATCGTCCCGGCCCGACATACGGTCCGGCGTTGACGGATATCGAAAATGAGCGACCGGAAACCAGGAAAATTTACAAGTGGCCTGCTGATAAGGAGAAACTGCCTTTTGATCTCAAAGATGTTTGGGAGCAGGACTTGCCGTTCACCTGGAATGATTTGTAAATACGAAGTTGGCATTTAAACCAAAAGTCGAAAAACCGTCCGTTCTCTTATCCTTAAAACGGAGCCGGGCGGTTTTTCTGACGCTATAGCGGAGATCGACAAATGTTTTTTTTCAGGATTCTCGTTTCGATTCTCATCATTGGTTTTTCTGTGATGCCAGCGCTTGCCGACGAACAGGAACTGGCTAAAAAATCTCAAAACCCGGTTGGCGATATTATCAGCCTGCCCTTTGAATACTGGCACCATGATGGCATGGCCAATGATGGTAGTGCCGATATGCTGATGGTTAAACCGGTCTATCCGGTGCGCATCGGCAATCTGAACCTCATCAACCGATTGATCATCCCTTATCTGGGCATCAGTGGTAATCCAAACGGCAGTGATCTTGGCGATATCGAGATCCCGCCCACCTTCATGCGAAAATCCGGTTTGGGAAATATCCAATATCAGGGCTTCTTCACTCCCGCCGAACCGGGAAAGGTTATCTGGGGCGTGGGGCCTGTCTTTGAATTTCCGACCAATACCAGCGGTCTGGGGTCGGACAAGTGGTCGGCGGGACCGGCGGCAGTGGCATTGACCATGCCGGGGAATTGGGTGTTGGGAGCCCTGGTCCAGAATATCTGGTCTTTTGCCGGCCCCGGCGGCGCCCAAGATGTCAACAAGTTCACCTTTCAATATTTTGTAAACTACAATTTGGGAGATGGCTGGTATTTGACCTCGACCCCGATCATTACTGCCGATTGGGAACAATCCAGCGGCAATCAGTGGACCGTACCCTTTGGCGGCGGCATTGGACGGCTGATGCGTTTTGGCAAGCAGCCGGTCGATTTCAAACTGCAGGCATTCGGCAATGTGGAAAAACCAGACGGCGGACCGGATTGGAGCATGATGTTTGCGGTGAAGTTTTTGTTTCCAAAAAAATAGCCGGCAGCGGAAATGACGTCTTAAAGTACGATGTACTGTTGCATGGGCCGGTTCTGGGCCTCAACATCCGCTGGTAGCAATTTTGCTTGGTGCAATACGAATCAAAAACGACCTGTGTGCTTTCACACAGATAAAAGCGAGATCCCATTATGGACGAAAAAACGAGAGGCAGGGGAAATTCGACAACCCTGTCCCGCCGAAATTTCATTAAGGCAACCACGCTGGCTGCCGGTGCGGTAGGTGTCGCCGGTTCGATC